>JAHEJF010000449.1 GCA_024639025.1 Ahrensia sp.
GTTGAAGACGGCCAGTTGCTGATGTTGTTCACCACAGCCACGATCATGCCGGTCAAGTTGGCCGATGAACCCAAGATCGGCATTTTCGACCCAACCTTCTACACGGCTATTGAGTTTTATACCGAAGAAGACATGGTGATGATTGATGCGCCAGCGGGATGCACACACAAGATGGTAATCCCAGATCCCGATGAGGCGATTGCACAAAATTCACAGAGCCTGACTGAAGCGTTTTATGATCCTTCGGACACGAACGACATGTCAAAAATTCTCGCGACGCGGATGGAGGTTAGCTGTTCGTGACGCGCTGGTGGATGACTGTTTTGCTGTGCCTGGTTTCAGCTAGCGCATACGCTCAATCCTCACTTGGGATTGGTGGCGCCGAGCAACCGCTGCAACCAGGAGGCGGATTGTTTGGCAATGTGTTTAACTGGATAGGGACCGAGCAGCGCGAATTTTATCGCGCCATGACTGATGCGCTGAAGGATATGAGAGAAGATGGTTCGGCTGCATGGCTGCTTGTGGGCTTGTCATTTGCTTATGGGATTTTGCATGCCGCGGGGCCTGGTCACGGCAAGGTGGTGATTTCCTCTTACATGTTGGCCAATGAAACGGAGTTGAAACGCGGTGTAGCGTTGTCATTTGCCTCATCGATGTTGCAAGCCATTTCAGCCCTTGTGATCGTCGGTACAGGATTTCTGATTCTGCGCGGAACTTCGGTTTCAATGACGGATGCAAGCGGTTGGTTGGAACTGGCGAGCTACTGTTTGATTATCAGTTTTGGCTTTTGGTTGTTTTTTTCCAAGCTGAGAACGGTGCGCATGGCGCGTACGCATGTTCATCATGATCACGCTCATGCTCATGCAGGCCACCATCACCACCATCATCATCATGAAGATGGCGAGACTTGCGCAACATGTGGTCACGCGCATATGCCTGATCCGGAAAAACTGCGCGGGAATATGGACTTGCGCAGCGCGTTGGCTGCAATCGCCGCCGTCGGTATCCGGCCCTGCTCCGGCGCAGTAATCGTGCTCAGCTTTGCGCTGTTGAACGGTCTGTTTCTGGGTGGCATCGCGTCGGTTTTTGCCATGGCTGTTGGTACGGCTATCACCGTTTCAGTTTTGGCAACCATTGCGGTGACTGCAAAAAACACGGCACTGCGCTATTCAAACTCAGCGGTCATGAGCAGCAATCTGCAAACGGGAATCGAACTGTTCGGCGCCGGCATGTTAATCTTGCTTGGTAGCTTGATGTTGGCAGGCAGCCTGGCCGTGTGAGCAAATCCTATGGAAATCAGATCCGATTGGAAAGGTTTTGCGACAACCAGGTCGACACGCGCTGACCATAGCCCGACCAGCTGGAATCACTTTCAGTTCTTGCGATGAAAAGCTTGTCTTCTGTTCCCAGATGTGGCCTCAGCTGTTCATGCATCTCGGCGCTTGAGCATTCTGAAATCACCATCCAAAGGTCGTCACGGACTTGCCAGCAGGCATCGAACCTGGCCAGGCGTTCATCCAGCTCCGTATAGCTTTTGCGCCGACGCTTCAGGTCGAGCACAATAATGTAGGCGGACATACATATTCCTGCATTGTTGCTGCAGGCAGAGCATATTTATACACGCAATATTTGTAAACAATCAAATCTACAACTTAAGCGGCAAGGCCATGTGATGAGTTTACCAGGAAAAAAGTGCGGCCGCCCTGATCAGTTCCGTTTGGTGCGCCCGCGCCACCACAAGCCAACAAATGGCAGGATCAGAAATCC
Organism: Ahrensia sp.; assembly: GCA_024639025.1. GTDB lineage: Bacteria > Pseudomonadota > Alphaproteobacteria > Rhizobiales > Rhizobiaceae > Ahrensia. The sequence goes on from JAHEJF010000449.1 coordinate 1,768, forward strand.
GGCAATCACAAGTGCTGTCAAATACGGATTGGTGGTGCCAACCATACTCATGATGTTTGGAAGAAAGTAGGTGACCAAGCAAAAGCCGATAAAGATGCCGCCAGCCGTGATCAACGTCTTGCGATCATACTTGCTTTTGTCATTGTCATCGGGATTTGTCACAGCGTCCAACCTCCGTCGACCGGGATAGCTGTACCGGTTGTAAATGCTGATTCATCTGATGCCAGATAAACGGCCAAGGCGGCCACTTCTGCAGCCGTACCCACCCGGCCCATCGGTTGGCGAGATACAAAGAGCTCGTGGGCTTTCTCAAATCCGCCGACCTCCTCACCCAATTCGTGCACACGTTGTTCCCATGAGGGTGAGTGCACTGTCCCCGGACAGATGGCATTGCAGCGAATGCCCTTCTTGATGAAATCAATTGCGACAGCTTTTGTAAGGCCGATAACAGCGGCTTTCGTTGCGCCATACACATACCGGTTGGGTGCGCCCTTGAGTGAAGAAGCGCCCGACGACAGATTGACGATGGAGCTTGAAGTCCCCAGTGCATCAGCCCGTGCCAGCATGCCGGACAGGAACGCACGGATCATCTGGTGCATCGATTTGACATTGATGTCGAAGGAGAAATCCCAATCGGAATCATCGCATTCTAGCACTGTACCGTGATGCACGAAACCTGCCACATTCGCCAGAATATCGATCTCTCCGACTTCGCGAGCAAATGCCTGGATCGCCGCACCGTCAGTCACATCCAGCGCGCGTCCATCCTTGAAGGCGCCGTTATTGAGCTTGGTGGCATCCAAATCGGTTGCCCAGACATCAGCTCCCTCGGCCGCAAAGTGTTCGGCAATGGCGGCGCCGATGCCCTGACCAGCTGCTGTAACAACGGCGATTTTTCCACTCAGACGTTTTGACATTTCAATGAGTCCCGGATTTTGACAAGTGAGCGCTTTTGTTTGCCCTCTCT
>JAHEJF010000450.1 GCA_024639025.1 Ahrensia sp.
ATGACTTACAGCCCGCCGCGATTGAGAAGTGCCCTGCTATCAACGCATGCATTGATGCTTTGGATCAAAAGGGCGCGATGCTTTCTCGCATGAGCGGCTCTGGCGCTACCTGTTTTGGCATTTTCCCCAGCGCCGTTGCAGCCAATGCGGCGGCACGCCAAATCTCGAAGTCAGAACGCAGCTGGTGGGCTGTTGCAACAACCACATCGGGGTCAACACTATGAACCGTATCGACGACACGCGTCCCTTCATTCCCATTGGCATCGCTGTGCTGACCGTCTCGGATAGCCGTTCGCTGGACGATGACAAATCGGGCCAGACACTTGCTAACCGAATTGACAAAGCCGGTCATAAACTCGTTGATCGCGCCATTTGCAAGGACAGCCAGCCGGATATTGCACGTCAAGTTACTGCTTGGACCAAGCGCGACGATGTCGACGTGGTGATCACCACCGGAGGCACCGGCTTTACGGGAAGAGACGTAACGCCGGAAGCGTTAGAGCCCTTGTTCGACAAGCGCATGGATGGTTTTTCCTCGCTTTTTCACCAGATCTCGGTGGAAAAGATCGGGACATCTACAATCCAGTCCCGCGCGACTGCCGGTTTGATGAACCAGACATTTGTGTTTGTCCTGCCTGGATCACCTGGAGCCTGTAAAGACGCATGGGATGGCATCCTGAAATTGCAGCTCGACTACAGGCACATGCCTTGCAATTTCGTGGAAATAATGCCGCGTCTGGACGAACATTTAAAGCGTGGCGAAGGCAAAAGCGCCTAAGAAGCGCTCATGGGTGACGGTCTGATTGAAGCGCTGAGGCGCTTTAACGCCATTCCACGCATCAATTCCACCGGGGAGCGTTGCTGCTTGAAATTTGCGCGCGCTTGCCTTTTCGAGATCAGTAATCCTCGTGCCAGCGGACTTTTGTGCTTCCCGGGCATCAAGATGCGGCGCCACCACGAGTGTGCATCCAAAACAGCAAACTGAAAATAGGCGGCGCCACCGTCGGCCACCGCATGTGCAGTGACGACATCTGCCCAGCCGGCCTCCAAGGTCGAGCCCGGTTCCATGAACAACAACCAATCGCCACGCGCCTCGTCCAGAACCGGCGCCAGGCCAGCATCCTGGTTCTTCAACATACATCCTGCTTCATCTGCAAGCAGTCGCGTCATATCGTCCAACGCATCATGCATCAGCGTTACATCGGCGACGAATCCTTCAATGGCATATGTCACCAAATTCTGAAGCGTGCGTGCCAGTTCGGCCGATTCATTTTCCTGCACAATTAAAACCACTGAAATCATTCGATTTTGTTAGTGCAACTCCTTCAGTTTTGCAAAGGGAAGCCATTTTGTTCTTGCTATGTTCTCATCTTGTGATAGGAATATAGTCATCTGACGCCGACTCGGCACATTGAAAGGAAATCGCATGGAAAGGACATCATTGGACAGCGTATCTATCGCTGACAAAGCAGCCTTTGGCAGACCCGGCGAAACCGGAACCGATTTGGCAAACGGAATGCTCTCACGTTCGCATATTCGTGTTCAGGAACGGCGAGCACGCGGCCGGGGGTCCATGCTTAATCCAAGCGGTCGGTTTGAAGCGTTCAGCCGTACCGATCTTGATGATGGCTGGCAAACCATCGACGATCTGCCAGCCTTCAAAACCGAAGTGCAAATTGAACGCGCCCGCTCAATAATTTCAAAGAATACATCGCCCGACATCTCATTTGATCAATCAATCAACCCTTATCGAGGATGTGAGCATGGATGCGTGTATTGCTTTGCGCGCCCAACCCACGCCTATTCCGGCTTATCGGCTGGATTGGACTTTGAAAGCAGGCTGTTTGCCAAGCCCGATGCGGCCAAATTACTGGAGCGGGAAATCAGCAGACCCGGTTATGTGGTCAAGCCGATTGCTATTGGAACCAACACCGACCCCTATCAACCGATTGAACGTAAATGGTTGATTATGCGCTCTATTTTGGAAGTTTTGGAAAGGCATAACCACCCTGTTGGTATTGTTACCAAATCATCGCTTGTTGTCCGCGACATGGAAATTCTGGCGCGTATGGCAGAAAAGGGGCTGGCCAAGGTTGCACTGTCAGTGACCACACTGGACCGCACCTTGTCTCGCTCAATGGAACCACGCTGTCCGACACCATCAAAACGACTGGAAGCGATCAAACATCTTTCAGATGCAGGCATACCTACATCGGTGATGATTGCTCCGATCATCCCTGGGCTCAACGATCATGAGATTGAACGCATACTCGATGCGACGCATGGCATGGGCGCACGTGAAGCGGGTTATGTTCTGCTTCGGCTTCCGCTTGAAGTGGCGCCAATCTTCAAAGAATGGCTGCTGCGTCATTATCCGGAGCGGTATCGCCATGTGATGTCACTTATACGCTCCATGCGTGGCGGCAAGGACTATGACGCTGATTGGAACAAGCGTATGCGGGGTACCGGACCCTATGCGTGGCAAATTTCAAGGCGCATAGAAATGGCTTGCAAACGGTTGGAAATGAACACGTCGCGCCTGCAGTTGCGCAGTGACTTGTTTGTCAATCCCAATCCCCCAGCGAAACAATTATCGCTTTTGTAAAAGCATCCGAAAATTCAGGCGTGAGTCCCCCACCCCCACAGTCACGCGCCTGATGTGGTCTTTCGAACGCCAGTCATGATCTTGCTTTCGGCTTCATGAATTATCGAAAGACCCTTGCAGAGAACCGGT
>JAHEJF010000451.1 GCA_024639025.1 Ahrensia sp.
ATCGGGTTCCCGCTGGTGGTACGCCCCTCTTATGTGCTTGGCGGCCGCGCCATGCAGATCGTCCGCGATGAAGCCTCGCTGTCAACCTATTTGCTGGAAACGGTGCCCGAGCTGATCCCTGAAGATATCAAGGCGCGCTATCCCAACGATAAAACAGGACAGATCAATACGCTCTTGGGTACCAATCCACTCTTGTTCGATACCTATTTGAAGGGTGCGATCGAGGTCGATGTGGATTGTTTGTGCGACGGCAAGGATGTCTTTGTGTCCGGAATCATGGAGCATATTGAAGAGGCCGGTATCCATTCGGGCGATTCAGCCTGTACGCTGCCGGTTAACACTTTGTCAGCCGACATTGTCGAGCGCATGAAAGCACAAACCGCTGCCATGGCTATCGCCCTTAATGTGGGTGGCTTGATGAATGTTCAATATGCCATCAAGGACGACCAGATTTACGTGTTGGAGGTCAATCCTCGCGCCTCCAGAACTGTGCCGTTTGTTGCCAAGACAATTGGCCTTCCCATTGCCAAGATCGCAGCGCGAATGATGAGCGGTGAGAGCCTTGATGAAGCGATCGGCAATTATGGTCAGCGCCGCACCGCAGAAGATTTCAAACACATCGCGGTCAAGGAAGCAGTTTTTCCGTTCACCAAGTTTCCCGGCGTTGACACGCTGCTCGGTCCCGAGATGCGGTCGACCGGAGAGGTCATTGGCCTGGACAAGGATTTTCCCATGGCTTTTGCAAAGGCGCAATTGGGCGCTGGTGTCGTATTGCCGAAGGACGGTAATGTGTTCATCTCGGTCAAGGATGAAGACAAGGACGCCGCGTTGCGGCCGGCAAGAGTTCTGTCTGGTTTGGGCTTTGGCATCATTGCAACCGGCGGAACCCATCGTTTTCTGGCGGAAAACGGCGTGGAAGCACGCAAGATAAACAAGGTACTTGAAGGTCGCCCCCATATTGAGGATGCGATCCGGAACCGCGAAGTGCAATTGGTGATCAATACGACTGCAGGCAAAAAAGCGCGCTCGGACTCAAAGTCGCTGCGGCGTGCGGCCCTGGAAAACAAGGTTCCCTATTACACCACCATGGCGGGCGCCAATGCCTGCTCGGAGGCCATTGACGCCTTATCAAAAGAAGACATGAAGGTGCGGCCCTTGCAGGCATATTTTGGCTAATTGCCACGGGACTTACAAAAAGACTGGAAATCAGCTAAATAGCTTGCCATATTGATCTCAACGGTTCCCGAGCGTCCTCTCTGGGACCGTTTTTGTTTGTATTTGAACCCGATGTGAATCGGCAGGAAAGGATGGACCATGGTTGAAAAGGTCCCAATGACACGCAAAGGTTTTGACGCGCTCAATGAGGAAATCCGTTGGCGTCAACAGGAAGAGCGTCCTCGCATCATCGAGGCAATTGCGGAAGCGCGCGCCCATGGCGACCTTTCGGAGAACGCAGAATACCATGCAGCCAAGGAATCCCAGTCTCACAATGAGGGCCGCATCTCTGAGCTTGAAGGGCTGATTGGCCGCGCCGACGTGATTGATATTGCGACGATGACCGGTGAAATCGTGCGTTTTGGTGCAACTGTCACGCTTACAGACGACGATACGGGTGAAGAGGTCAGCTATCAAATTGTTGGCGACCAGGAAGCTGACCCCAAACAGGGTCGAATCTCGATTTCATCGCCCATTTCGCGCGCATTGATCGGCAAATCTGTTGGTGATTCCATTGAGGTGAAAGCACCAAAGGGCGATCGAGGTTACGAGATCGAAGCGGTGAAATTCGTCTGATCGGCGTCAGGAGCTTGGCATGGCGATTTTCAGCGATTTCAATCAGCTTGAAGTCATTGCGCCGAATTTCAAATTCCGCCTTTCAGGAGTCACCTCAACCATCATTCAGCTTGTGCCTGCGCAACGCGCTGCAGGTCTGAATATTGCAGTCTTTGGTCAAGGGCTGCCAGAGCACCTGCCCCATCTGCGATATATCGATTTGTGGCGGTTGTGGAAACGCCCCAATACCGGCAAACATCGTGTCTGGCACGCCAGACGCAATGTCGAAATGCTTGTTGGCCTGCTTTTGCGCGATGTCTTTCGCATGCCGCTCAAGCTGCTGTTCACGTCAGCATCGCAGCGAGAACACAAGACCTATACCAAATGGTTGATCCGGCGCATGGATGGCGTCATTGCCACCAGCGCCAAGACTGCCTCCTATTTGAAAGTTCCCAACCAAGTGATCATGCACGGCATCGACACGCAGCGGTTTTCGCCACCTGAAAACAAAGCTGAAGCCAAACGAGCAGTCGGTCTGCCAATGGACAAAAAAATCGTGGGCTGTTTTGGCCGTATTCGCGCGCAAAAGGGCTCCGATCTGTTCATCAAGTCGATGATTGCCGCGCTCAAAGACCAACCAGATTGGATCGCTATTCTGGCCGGGCGGGCAACATCGGAGCATAAGGAATTCCAAAAACAAATAGAGCAACTCATAGCGAAAGCTGGTATGGCTGATCGTATCATCTTTGTTGGCGAACACACCGATATTGAGCGCTGGTACCAAGCGCTTGATCTGTTTGTTGCGCCACAGAGATGGGAGGGCTTTGGCCTCACGCCGCTCGAAGCGATGGCTTGCGGCGTTCCGGTTATTGCGACCGATGTTGGTGCATTTAGCGAACTCGTCATTGAGGGCAAAACCGGCTATATCCTGCCTGATCTGGTAGAGAAATCCATGCAGGAACA
>JAHEJF010000036.1 GCA_024639025.1 Ahrensia sp.
CAAGCCGATCGCCGCCACCATGACCAAAACGGCTTCGTCATCCGGCTATGAACTCGGCCTGCTCGCCGCCGCCGGCACGCTCACCATTATCCCCGGTGCCATCGTCATCTGGTTCGTGCGCAACTACATCGCCAAGGGCTTTGCCCTCGGCCGGGTGTAAGGAGGATACCATGCAGGAAACCGCTGCCCTGTTTTCCTTCGACTGGTGGACTGCCCCGCTCGGCACCTGGATGGCCTGGACCCGCGCCACCATCGCGTTTTTCCTGTTTATCTTCACCTGCATCGCCGCCATGGGCGTGTGGGAATACTACAGCCCCGGCGGCGCCCCGCGCCGCGGGGTCTTCGCCCTTGACACCACCCGTGGCGACCGCCTGTTCATCTCCCTGCTCGGCAGCGCCTTCATCTTCATCGCCTGGCTGTTCTTCTTCGGCACCCCGTTGTGGTGGCCACTCATGATCTGCGTTGCCTGGGCTGGGTTTGTATTTCGCTGGGTCTGAGTCGTCGTTTGTGAACCAAGCGAGACACTCCAGCGGTTTTAGCCATGCGGCGGAAATGATCGATAAATATGGACCTTCGGGAATCTGCCTGACTTCCGAGTTGGGTCATCTTGCGTCCTGACTGTCTCCTGACATTGACATCCGCTGTTCCTCTAAACTCAGAAGTTTTCGACAACTTTGGGTTAGCTCCAAGCTCATCATTAACCGTTGCAAACGGTTTCAGGTTGCAACAGCAATCGTTGCAGGTCCGGGGGACGCCGCAGCAACGAAAAGGCAACTGCAATCGTCATTAGGTTGGCTAAGTCCAACATGTTCGATTCCGCTTATTTCCCTAATTTCGCACTTATTCAGAAGGCTGAAAAGGGTTCATTGCGGTCCGTCAAGGCAAACCGGCTGAAGGTAGAAAATAGCACTTTTTCGCCGTTCTCCGGATTCGAATCTGGCAGCTGCTTTCAGCTCAACTCCGGACCTCCACTCCAAGAACGCCTGCTTCTGGAGGCGGAGCGGGCGTGGTTCATCTTGCATCGAGACGCGTGCTTTTGACCCACAGGAGACCTGTCATTAGGAGAGTCGATGATCTGGCTTGGCGGTCGAAGGGGGAATGGTACGCTGAATGTCGCCGTGTCATACTGACTGGGTCTGAAGGTTGGTTGGAAGAAATAGGCGCCGCATTAACAAAGCAATTTGTCCATAGACTTCACGGGTAGCACCGCGATCAAAGCAGCGACGGATGAAAGTTCGGAACCTCGACACATTCTATTGGATCGCCAGTCTTGGCAGCTTCAGGGCGGCGGCGGATAAGCTGAACTTGACGCAGCCGGCGATCTCGGCACGCATTCAGATGCTTGAGCAGGATCTAGGCGCTGAGGTGTTCGTACGCGAGATGCGCAATGCCGAGTTGACGGCGCATGGCCGCGAACTGTTCGCCTATGCCGAACGCCTGGTGCAGCTGGAGCAGGATATCCTGTCGGCGTTCACTGATACCACCCGCATCGAGCAGACCATCCGGGTCGGCGCATCGGAGACCATTGTTTCGACATGGCTGCCGGAGTTCATCGGCGAGTTGAGTCGATCGCGGTGCAGCCTGTCGTTCGATCTGCGGGTCGATTCCACCGACAATCTGCGCAATGCCCTGGTCGCGCGGGAAATCGACCTGGCCTTCCTGATGGGGCCTGTTGCCGAGGTCAGTGTCACCAACTGCGATATCTGTGCCTATGAAATGATCCTTGCCAGCCTGCCAGATCGTGCCCGCCAGCACGACGTCTGGCGGCTGCAGGACATCGTCGAACACCCGGTGCTGACCTTTGCCACCAACACCAAGCCCAGCCGGCAGGTCAGAGAACTGCTGGCCCCCCTCGCCAAGGCCCATCCCAACATGACCACCTCGACCTCGCTCGGCGCGGTGATTCAACTCGCCAAGTCCGGCATGGGGTTGTGTGCCGTGCCACGGGCAGTGATCGCAGGCGACCTGGCGGGCGGTGCGCTGGTCGAGCTCAAGACCGACTTCGCGCTGCCGCCGATTGCCTTTACCGCATCCTACGTCTCGGCTAGCCCGGTGAGCGGCATCATGAATAGAATCTGTCAGGATGTTCGGGAATTTCTCGCGCCCCGGCTGATAAAAAATTTCTATCGAAACTGAGAAATTATATCGATTTGATTTTTTCGACCAAACGATGTCTTCTAAGTGCACGGGAGGACAGCCAATGGACAGAACAACTGACACGCAAACGCCGGCGGCGCTGCGCAAGAGCATTCGCATCGGCGCCTTCACCGGCCAGACCGCAGGTCAGGCGCCGGGGCATCTGCAAGGCAATCTGGCAATTCTGCCGGCGCACGATGCAGCGGACTTTCTGCAGTTCTGCATGAACAACCCCAAGCCGTGTCCGCTGATCGGCTTCGGCCGGCCGGGGGAACGTGCCATTCCCGAACTTGGTGATGATCTCGATGTCGCCACCGATGTTTCGCGCTATCGGGTTTATCGTGATGGCAGGCTTGACGCCGAGCCGGAGGATATTTCGGCCCTTTGGCAAGATGACTTCGTGACCTTCGTGCTCGGTTGCTCGTTCAGCTTCGAGCAGGCGCTGATCGAGGCTGGATATTCTCTGCGCCATATCGAGCAGGGCTGCAATGTTGCCATGTACAGGACCAGTATCGAAACGGTTCCGGGTGGCGACTTCAGGGCCCGATGGTGGTCTCGATGCGGCCGTTCCCGGCCGATCAGGTTCCGGCCATCTTCGATCTGTGCGCCAACTTCCCGCAGGCCCACGGCACACCGGTCTATTGGGGCGATCCGGCCGGCATCGGCATCGCCGATCTAGATTCGCCCGATTATGGCGATGCCCTTGAGGTCAAGCCAGACGAGGTGCCGGTGTTCTGGGCCTGCGGGGTGACGCCGCAAGCCGCCATCGACACCGCCCACCCGAGCCTGTGCATCACTCACGCACCCGGTCACATGCTGGTCACCGACGTCCGCTCCAGCGACCCGCCGCAGCCGGAGATTTGCATGGTAAACCTCAAGACCGGCAACACCTGATCTTCAACCCCCATCACAATACGCAACCAAAGGGAGAAACCGATGAAAAAGACACTTGCAACACTGGCCACCGCAGCCATGCTGACGCTGGCCCCCGGCTGGGCTGCTGCCGGCGACAAACCGGCAACCATAAAGGCCGTTGGAACCTGGGGCAGCCTGACGAATTACCAGAAGCACGAAGGCCCGTTCTGGAACGAACGGATTGCCGAAGCCAGCGGCGGTTCAATCATCGGCGATATCAAACCGCAGACGGAACTTGGCCTCAAAGGTTTTGAGATCATGCGCCTGATCAAGAACGGTGTGTTCGACTTCGCCTTTGGTCTGCCAGGCTACGTGGCCGCCGAGAATGCGATCTTCGAAGGCGGTGATCTATCTTCCGTCACCCAGGATATCGCCACCCAGCGCAAGGTTGCCGATGCCTACTTCCCGACCCTGGAAAAGTCGTTTGCCGAAATCTACAACGCCAAGCTGCTGATGCTCTATCCGTTCCCCAGCCAGATGCTGTGGTGCAACGCAGAGGTCAACAGTCTCGCCGACCTCAAGGGCAAGAAGGTCCGTGTCTATGCAACCACGCTGGGCGATTTCGTTGAAGGCGTTGGCGGCACGTCGGTGACGGTGCCGTTCGCCGAAGTCATTCCGGCACTTGAAAAGGGTGTTGTCGACTGCGGCATCACCGGCACCATGTCGGCCTACAAGGCCAAGTGGCACCAGGTCGCAACACACGCCTACACACTTCGGGTTGGCTGGGGCCTGGCCTTCGGTGCCATGAACATGGACAAGTGGAACTCACTGTCTGACGACCAGAAGGCCGTGCTGAACAAGGAAATCACCGCCCTGACTGACCGCATGTGGCAGGAAACCGCAACCGAAGACGATGTTGCCATCTCCTGCATCACTGGCGGCAAGTGTGACATCGGCGAAGCCGGTGCCATGAAGCTGGTCAAGCCGTCGGCGGAAGATCTGGCGGCGCGCGACACGGTGGCCAACGACGTCATCCTGGCGCGTTGGGCCAAGCGCTGCGGTGCCGAATGTGCCGACAACTGGAACAAGACCGTCGGCGTCATCCTCGGACTGACGGCAAAGGCTGAATAGTCCTTCTTCCCGAACGGTGGTCGGCGGACATGCGCTGCCGGCCACCACATCAACCAGAGATACGATCATGAACACCGCCCTGAAACTTGCCCAGAAGACCAGCCAGGTCCTTGTCTGGATCGGCGGCGGTCTGATCGTCCTGTCGGCGATACTGGTCACCATCGAGGTGATCCTGCGCAAGGCCTTCAACGTCAGCCTCGGCGGCGCCGATGAAATCTCCGGTTATGCCTTCGGCGTCGCAACGACGTTCGGTTTTGCCTATGCGCTGTTCCAGCGGGCGCACATCAGGGTCGATGCCCTCTACAATCTGTTCCCTGGCTGGCTGAAGACCATCGCCAATCTCGTCGGCATCATTCTGCTTGCCGGTTTCGCCGGTATGATCTGCGTCATGGCGTGGGATCTGGTGGCTGACACACTCAAGCACAATTCCCATTCCATAACGCCGATGCGCACGCCGCTGGCGATCCCGCAAATCCCGTGGCTCGCCGGTTGGCTGTTCTTTGTCGCCTGCTGTGTGCTGGTTATCCTGGCGGCTCTCAAAGGCATTGTTACGGGTGATACGGCCAGCGTGGAAGCTCTGATCGGCACCAAAACCATCGACGAACAAATCGAAGAAGAGAGCGTGTGATATGATTGCCAAACCTCTCCTCATCCTGGTGGCGCTGGTTGCTTTCGCGGTGCCGATTGCCGCCTCCCTCGGCTGGCTCGGTCTGACCCTGCAATATCTCGACAGCCCGATGCCACTGCACCGTGCGCTTGGCGACATGATGTGGCAGACCGGCACCGACTTCCTGCTCGTCGCCATTCCGATGTTCGTGCTGCTCGGTGAAATCCTGTTGCGCGCCGGCATCACCGAGCGCATGTACGAAGGCATCGTCAAATGGCTCGGCTGGCTGCCCGGCGGCCTGATGCATTCCAACGTCGGGTCCTGCGCGCTTTTTGCGGCAACGTCGGGTTCATCGGTCGCCACGGCGGCCACCATCGGCACCGTGGCCGTGCCGCAGATCGAAAAGCGTGGCTACAACGAACCGTTGTTCCTCGGCACGATTGCCGCAGGCGGCACGCTGGGCATCCTCATTCCACCGTCCATCAACCTCATCCTGTACGGCCTGTTGACCGACACCTCGGTGCCTGAACTCTACCTGGCCGGTTTCCTGCCCGGTTTCCTGTTGGCCGCATTGTTCATGGTGACGGTTGTTGTGCTCTGCCTGATACGCCCCGGTTGGGGCGGTGAGCCGGTACGCACCACCTGGGCCGAGCGCATCGCCGCGCTGCCGGCGCTGATCCCGCCAATCGGCATCTTCCTTGTGGTCGTCGGATCGATCTATGCCGGCCTTGCCACACCCACCGAGGCGGCATCGCTTGGCGTCGTCGCGGCGATGATCCTTGCCGCCGCCAACAAGAAACTGACTTGGTCGATGATGCGCCTGGCCGTCGAAGGCACCATGCGCACCACATCGATGATCATGCTGATCATCCTGGCTGCCGTATTCCTGAATTTCGTGCTGTCGGTCATCGGCCTGACCCAGGCACTTGCCGACTTCGTCACCGGCCTCGGCCTGTCGCCATCTCACACCATGCTGCTGATCGTCGGTATCCTGATTTTCCTCGGCTGCTTCATGGAGACATTGTCCATGCTGCTGATCACCGCGCCACTGATCACGCCGATTGTGGTGGCGCTCGGCTACGATCCGGTGTGGTTTGGAATTCTGCTGATGGTGCTGCTCGAAACGGCCCTTATCACGCCGCCCATCGGCATCAATCTTTATGTGGTGCAAGCGGTGCGCCAGCGTGGTGACCTGATGGACATCATGAAGGGCGTAATACCTTTCGTCATCACAATGTTCACCATGGCTGCCCTGTTGCTGTTGTTCCCGCAAATCGCACTGTGGCTACCGTCATTGGTCTACTGAGCGCACAGGTCTGTTGCCGCGCTCGACCAATGACCTCAATTGATGTTTGGTTTTGACCGCCCGAACGTGGGCGATCAGGGGAGATGTGTCTCATGTGGCAATTCTGGGTCGATCGCGGCGGCACCTTCACCGACGTTGTGGCACGCCGCCCTGACGGTGAGCTCGTCACCCACAAGCTGTTGTCGGAAAACCCCGAGCAGTACACCGACGCCGCCGTCCAGGGCATTCGCGAGCTGATGGGTCTGACCGCCGGTGAGCCGTTTCCGCAAGCCGGCATCGAAGCCGTCAAGATGGGCACGACCGTTGCCACCAATGCCCTGCTCGAACGCAAGGGCGATCCGACCCTGCTGCTGATCACCCAGGGCTTCGCCGATTTGTTGCGCATCGGCTACCAGAACCGCCCGCGCCTGTTCGACCTCAACATCGTGCTGCCCGAGCTGTTGTATTGTCAGGCGGCCGAGGCGCCCGAGCGCCTGGATGCCGAGGGCGGCGTGGTGCGCCCACTCGATGAGGATGCGGTGCGCGGCCTCTTGCAGCAAGCGTATGACAACGGATTGCGCGGCGTCGCCATCGCCTTCATGCACGCCTACCTTAACCCGGTGCATGAGCTGGCCGCCGCCGCCATTGCCCGCGACATCGGCTTCACGCAAATCTCGACCAGCCATGAGACCTCGCGGTTGATCAAGCTGATCGGGCGTGGCGACACGACGGTGGTTGATGCCTACCTCTCACCGATCCTGCGACGTTACGTCGAGCAGGTCGCCGGCGCCCTCGATGTCGAAGGCGGTGCATGCAAACGCATGCTGTTCATGCAATCGAACGGCGGGCTGACCGATGCTCGGCTGTTTCAGGGCAAGGATTCGATCCTGTCCGGCCCGGCCGGCGGCGTTGTTGGCATGGTCAAGACTGCCGCCCGCGCCGGCTTCGACAAGGTCATCGGCTTCGATATGGGCGGCACCTCGACCGATGTTTGCCACTATGCCGGTGAGTACGAGCGTTCATTCGAAACCGAAGTTGCCGGTGTGCGTATGCGTGCGCCGATGATGAACATCCATACGGTGGCCGCAGGTGGCGGTTCGATTTTGTCGTTCCGCGATGGCCGCTACCAGGTCGGCCCGGAAAGCGCCGGCGCCAATCCCGGCCCGGCCTGCTACCGGCGCGGCGGACCGCTGACGGTGACCGACTGCAATGTGCTGCTCGGCAAACTCAATCCGGCACACTTCCCTGCTGTTTTCGGACCAAACGCCAATCAACCGCTCGATCTGCAGGCGGCACAGCACAAGTTCGCCGAACTGGCCGATGAGATTGCTGCGGCGACCGGCCAGCCACCGCTTGGTGCCGAGGAAACGGCGGAAGGCTTCCTCAGGATCGCGGTCGAAAACATGGCAAACGCGATCAAGAAGATATCCGTCCAGCGCGGCTACGATGTCACCAAGTACACGTTGAACTGCTTCGGCGGCGCCGGTGGCCAGCACGCCTGTCTGGTCGCTGATGCCCTCGGCATGAAGCGGGTGTTCGTCCATCCCTTCGCTGGCGTCCTGTCGGCCTACGGCATGGGACTGGCCGACATCCGCACCCTGCAGGAAGAACAGTTCGACCGGCCGATTGCCCACATCGATGAAGCACGCGGCGTGCTCAACCGGTTGGCGCAAAGCGCCCGCGAGCAGGTCTGCGCGCAAGGCATCGAATCGGCCAGCGTGGTCATCGAGCAGCGCGCCCATCTGCGCTACGCCGGTTCGCATCAGTCGCTGGAGGTCGGGTTTGGCTCCGAGGATGAAATGCGTGAACGCTTCGATGCCGCCCACATGACCCGCTTCGGCTTTTCATCTGCTGGGCGTGACCTGATGTTCGAGATGTTGGCCGTCGAAGCCATCGGTCAAACGGCAACGGGCGATGCAAAGGCAGCCGTGTCGGGCAATGGCAGCGCACGCGCCGGCGCGACGATCCCGGTCCACGTCGACGGCGAACGGCGCGATGTGCCGCTGCTCGACCGCACCGGCCTGCCCACCGGCGAAACAGTGACCGGGCCCGCCGTCATCTCCGAACCGACCGGCACCAATGTCATCGAGCCCGGCTGGCGGGCGGCCGTAGACCCGCACGGCAACTTGGTGCTGGAGCGTTACCAGGAGCTGCCGCGTCAACTGGCGGTCGGCACCGCGGTCGATCCGATCATGTTAGAGGTATTCAACAACCTGTTCATGTCGATCGCCGAACAGATGGGCGCGACGCTGGCCAACACGGCATACTCGGTCAACATCAAGGAGCGCTTTGATTTTTCCTGCGCGCTGTTCGACGGCGAAGGCGATCTGGTGGCCAATGCCCCGCATGTACCGGTCCATCTCGGTTCGATGAGCGAGAGCGTACGCACCATCGCCCGCCTCAACCGCGGCGCCATGAAGCCCGGCGACAGCTTCATGCTTAATGCCCCGTTCAACGGCGGCACGCATCTGCCCGACGTCACGGTCATTACCCCGGTGTTCGACCGCTCAGAGGCGGACATCCTGTTCTATGTCGGATCGCGCGGTCACCATGCCGATATCGGTGGACGCACGCCAGGTTCGGCCCCGCCCGACAGCACGCACATTGACCAGGAAGGCGTCGTCATCGACAACTTCCAGCTGGTCGAGGGCGGAGTTCTGCGCGACGCCGAAACCCGCGCGCTCTTATCTTCCGGCAAATACCCCTGCCGCCGGGTCGACGACAACATGGCCGATCTAGAAGCCCAGGTCGCGGCTAACGAGACCGGTATCCGCGAGATCAACCGGATGATCGACACCTTCGGACTGGATGTGGTTCTGGCCTACATGGACCATGTCCAGGCCAATGCCGAAGCCTCGGTGCGCCAGGTGATCGGCAGCCTGAAAGACGGCACCTTCACCTATCCGCTCGACAACGGCCTGGAGATCAAGGTGTCGGTCAGCGTCAACAACGACGCCGGCGAAGCGGTGATCGATTTCACCGGCACGTCATCGCAGCATAGCGGCAATTACAACGCGCCGCTGTCGATCTGCAACGCTGTGGTGCTCTACGTGTTCCGCACCCTGGTCGGCCACAACATTCCGATGAACGAAGGCTGCCTGGAGCCGCTGAAGATCGTTGCGCCGGAAGGCTCGATGATCAATCCGAAGTACCCGGCAGCGGTGATTGCCGGCAATACAGAAGTCAGCCAGTCGATCGCCGATTGCCTGTTCGGCGCACTCGGAGTCATCGCCGGTTCGCAAGGCACCATGAACAATTTCGTGTGGGGCAACGAGGCGTTCCAGAACTACGAGACCATCTGCGGCGGCACCGGCGCCGGCCCCGGCTTCAACGGCACCGATGCGGTCCATTCGCACATGACCAACACCCGCATGACCGACCCCGAAGTGCTGGAAAAACGCTTCCCCGTCAGGGTGGAAAGCTTCGCCATACGCCGCAGCTCCGGCGGAACGGGAAAATGGCGCGGCGGCGACGGCATCGCCCGCCAGCTGCGCTTTCTGGAGCCGGTCACCGTCACCACCCTGTCGCTGCACCGCGTCACCCGCCCGTTCGGCGGCAACGGCGGCGAAGACGGAGCGGCTGGCGAAAACGCCGTCATCCGCGGCGATGGCTCCCGACAGGCCCTGGCCGGCAACGACGAATGCCAGCTCCATCCCGGCGACATCTTCGAAATGCAAACCCCCGGCGGCGGCGGCTGGGGGTAAGCCCGGAGCTCTGAAACTGGCAGCATCGCTGCCATGCCGATTTACGCTGGAATGTCCGTTGTGCCCTCAACTTCGGGCTTGCCACAGCCTGCGACAGCACAGCCGCTTATAGCGCTTAACCGACGTCCAATCGACAACCCTTGCCGCATTTGGCGAAAGTCTGTTTTCCGGATGCTGCAATGCAGCGTCCAACGGATTTGGGAAGGGCAGGAAAGGGCCGCAACTGACATTCATGGCGTACAGTTTAATGGTGCAAATTGATTATTCAACAAACACCCATCACTTGACGCCAGACGAACATACCGACGCCTTCCGGTCAATTTATCATGAACAGGGCGATCTGCGGCTCGGATTTGGGCGTAGACGCTCTATATCTTAAGTAAT
>JAHEJF010000037.1 GCA_024639025.1 Ahrensia sp.
GACCAGGCGGTTGCCGTTGCAAATCTATCGTCGACAGGCAACCTGATCGAGGCAGCGGCCAACTTGTTTTCGATGATGAACCAACTGGATAAATCAGGGGCAACGCAGATCGCTGTCGAGCCAATTCCCGGCGACGGAATTGGCTTGGCGATCAATGACAGATTGACCCGCGCCGCATCTCCCAAAGAGGATCGTGATGGCCGTTGATTTGCATGCCCAATTCATATCGATTGTTGGCCAGAATAACGCACTGACAGATGCTGAAGATATTGCCCCCCATCTGATCGAATGGCGCAATCGCTGGACCGGAAAATCATCGCTGGTTCTAAAGCCTGGTTCGACGAGCGAAGTTGCTCAAATCATGAAATTGGCAACCGCGACCGGAACACCAATTGTGCCACAGGGCGGGCATACAGGTTTGGTGGGTGGCGGGATGCCGGACAGCTCCGGCAAGGCAGTCATCCTTGCAACTTCTCGTTTGAACAAGATTCGCGATATCGACGTCGCAGGAAATACAATGACCGTCGAGGCCGGTTGTATCCTTTACACTGTTCAACAGGCGGCGGATGATGCAGACCGACTGTTTCCGCTGGCACTTGGTTCTCAAGGAACCTGCCAGATTGGCGGCAACTTGTCGTCGAATGCCGGCGGAACCGGGGCGCTAGCCTATGGCGTCGCGCGCGACATGGTGCTTGGTCTGGAAGTGGTGCTGCCAACCGGGGAAGTACTGGAAGATCTCAATGCACTGAAAAAGGACAATACGGGCTACAATCTGCGGAATCTGTTCATAGGGGCAGAAGGCACGTTGGGCATCATCACGGCTGCAGTGCTCAAGTTGTTCCCCAAGCCGAAAGGAGTTGCGACAGCGTTTGTGGCGCTAAACACGCCAGAAGATGCTCTATGCCTGTTCCAAGCCGCTCGTGATCGCGCGGGATCGTCACTGACGGCGTTTGAACTCATGGCGCGCTTTGCCATTCAGATTACCGCCAAGAATATCGAAAGCGTCAAAGACCCTCTGGACACGCCTTATCCCTGGTATGTTTTGCTCGAAATATCGTCCGAAGAGAGCATCGAGCGGGCACAAACGCTTTTAACCACGATTGTTGAGAGCCAGCTCGAAGCAGGGATCATAGTTGATGGCGTTGTCGCAGCATCCCATCAGCAAGCTGAATCATTCTGGACCTTGCGCGAGAGCATTTCCGAGAGCCAAAAACCCGAAGGCGGTTCGATCAAGCACGATATTTCCCTGCCGGTGCATCTTATCCCTGAATTTCTGAAAGAATCAGAGAAACAGGTCCTGCAGATTGAGCCAAAAGCCCGCTTGTGTGCTTTTGGCCATCTCGGGGATGGCAATCTGCATTACAATATTTCCCAGCCCGAGGGAGGCGACAGGCAGGCGTTTCTGGACAAGACCCCAAAGGTTACCGGTGCGGTGCACGCGTTAACGCTTGAGTTTGGCGGTTCCATTTCCGCCGAACACGGCATTGGCCAGATGAAGCGAGATGAATTGGCGCGGATCAAAAATCCGGTGGCTCTGGATCTGATGCGGCGCATCAAGGCAGAATTGGACCCTGCGGGCATCATGAACCCTGGCAAGGTGATTTAACGCTTCATCCACACTCCCTACCAGAGTGTAACCCGCGGTCCGAAATCGGTAACCATTTAAAATATAAATCTTTTTTTACCCTATTAATTAGCGGGATGTTTTCGCCTTCCCGGTAGTTTGCTCGCTGTCGAGGTCACAAAGAGGGCCCGTCAAACAGGGACTTTAAATTGAGAGACCAAAGAGGCTTAAGCCCGCGGCTCTTGAAGATACAGGCGAGCGTCAAACATGGCACAAGGTGCGCAACCGGTTTGGGCCGGTCAAGAATTTCGACTTGATCCGACACGACTTCCTCAGCAATTGAGCTATGCATCGCGTGAAAACGGTGATGCAGTTGAAATTACCGTTGATCGACGTGGTGCTGTATTGAAGCGCGCCGTCGAGACCAACGACGTTGCTTTCAACATTGCGTTGCCCAACCAGGCATTCAAAGGTGTGGCTGCGCGTGCCATGGAAACCGGGCCGGAAAGCTCCTTGATCACATTGGAACTGCTGCACGAAGATGAAGCACTTTGTGTGCCGTTGCGTGTGGGCCATGAATTGGCCGATATCGCCAAGGATTGGCAATTGTGGTCCGAACTGCTTTCACTGCCGATGATGATCGTGGACAGCGATGGCGTTGCCCGCAGTCTTGAGGAAAGCGCTCAAGCAGTCATCATGAACGAACCACATGATCGTCGCCATCACACGATGTTCACCGAGCGTCGTCCCCGCTTCTTGGCGCGTCGCCGTCTGGGGAATCTTGGTGTGCGTTTGACAGTCGATGGGACAGAGATCATCGCGCGCCACTAGAATCTGCCAGCCTGTGGCTGAAAAGCCGGCTCTGTTCTATTTGCCTAGCCCAGCGCGACGGCGACACCCGACGCGATCAATCCAGCGAAAACAATCCAACCCACCATCGTATTTGACTTGAACAAGGCCAAACACTGATCTGGATTGTCTATGTCCAAAACGACAATCTGGCGCGCCAAATGCCCACCCGCCAGCGCCAAGCCGACAAAGGCAGCCCAATGGGTGCCAACTTGGATGAAGGATATCGCAAAAAGAATCAGCATTATGGCATAAAGCACTGATATTGCTGACTTTGTATTTTCACCAAACAAGCGTGCGGTTGACTTCACGCCGACCAGCGCGTCGTCTTCCTTGTCCTGATGAGCATAGATTGTGTCATAGCCAATGGTCCAAAATATGCATCCTGCATAGAGCAGAATTGGCGCCACGGACAGGTCTTCAAACACCGCTACCCATCCCATCAATGCACCCCATGAGAAGGCAAGGCCGAGAAACAATTGTGGCCAATTCGTTATCCGTTTCATGAAGGGATAGATTGCAACCGGAAGCATGGAACACAAACCGACAACAATCGCATAGGCTGGAAATTGCAAGAGAACAAGCAGACCGACGAGCAGTTGCGCGATCAGGAATATCTTGGCTTGCAAGCGGCTCACTTGCCCTGAAGGCAACGGGCGGGAACGTGTTCTTGCGACCCGATTGTCGATGTTTTGATCAACCAGATCATTGTAGGTGCATCCTGCACCACGCATCGCAATGGCGCCGATAAAGAACAGGAACAAATGGAAAGGGTTTGGCAAATGAGCCCACACTGGCAGGGACTGTTCAGCGCGCGCCAGCGGCGCCAGAGCCGCTGACCACCAGCATGGCCATAACAGCAGCCACCATCCAATCGGACGATCCCATCGCGCCAATTGTGCATAGGGCCAGGCACTGCGTGGCAGCACCTTGTAGGTCCAATGACCCGACGGGGCATCGGCAACACGACCCTGGGCTTGTTGGCTCTGTACCTGTTCCATACCCCTCTGGTGACAATGCTGCGCCCGAAGGTCAAGAGTTAGGCGTGGACAAAGGCTGCGTCATCTTCGCATGCCTTGACCTGCCGAACATCACGCCATAGCCAGTCTGCAACACGGGAGATTGGCGATGAATGTGCTTTTGATTGGTTCGGGCGGACGGGAACATGCGCTGGCCTGGAAGCTTTCTCAGTCGCCAAAGCTGGACACTCTCTTTTGCGCGCCGGGCAATCCCGGCATTGCCGATGTGGCTACCAATTGTGCAATCAACATAACTGACCACCAAGCTGTGATCGATTTTTGCCGCCTGCAGGGCGTGGAACTGGTCATTGTCGGGCCTGAAGCTCCTCTGGTCGACGGACTGGCAGACAGTTTACAGGATGCAGGCATTGCAACTTTCGGCCCTTCCGGCAAAGCCGCCCAGTTGGAAGGCTCCAAGGGTTTTACCAAGGATCTGTGTGCGAAGTACGATATTCCAACCGCTGCTTATCAGCGGTTCAACAATGCGCCCAAGGCGAAAGCGTATTTGCGTGCGCAAGGTGCGCCGATCGTTATCAAGGCTGATGGTCTGGCTGCGGGAAAAGGCGTGACCGTCGCAATGACGATGAGCGAAGCGATTGACGCGGTAGAGGACTGTTTTGAAGGCGCTTTTGGTGAAGCGGGCGCTGAAGTTGTCATCGAAGAATACATGGAAGGACCTGAAGTCAGCTTTTTCTGCCTTTGTGACGGCAAGACCGCCCTGCCCCTGACATCGGCGCAAGATCACAAGCGCGTCGGAGAAGGCGATACCGGACCCAACACAGGCGGCATGGGCGCTTATTCCCCGGCGCCGATCTTTACCGAAGGGATGCAGGCTGAGGTCATGGACCGCATTATCGAGCCGACCATGCGCGGGATGACTGAAATGGGCTGTCCGTTCCAAGGAGTGCTTTATGCTGGCCTGATGGTCACTGAGCAGGGCCCAAAGTTGATCGAGTACAATGTCCGGTTCGGCGATCCGGAATGTGAAGTGCTGATGTTGCGCATGGCTAGCGATTTGTTGCCAGTGCTGAAAGCGGCGGCTGATGGCGATCTGAGCAAGGCCAATGTGACCTGGCATGACGAAACGGCCCTGACGGTGATCATGTGTGCACCCAACTATCCAGCAAGTCCGGAAAAAGGCTCGATAATCAAGAACTTGAACACAGCCAATGCAATGGAAAACATAGAGATATTTCATGCGGGCACCGCTATGAAAAATGGCGAGTTGACGGCCAGTGGAGGCCGTGTTTTGGCCGTTTGCGGGATCGGTTCAGACGTCAAATCAGCCCAAAAGAGAGCCTATGACGGGGTCAAAGCCGTCGATTGGCCCGAGGGATTTTATAGAAGTGATATTGGCTGGCGTGCTGTTTAACTGGCTGTGGTTCAGATTTTGAGAAATCATACTTATTTCTCTATGCATTTGATTTTACAAAGGATTTTCTTTCAAGCCAGCCCTTCTGCCAACAACATTGCCAATTTGTAATCCACATTACCAATTTCTAATTTGAAATCTTACGCCGTCACCACGATCTTCTGTCCATCAACAGAGATCGAAGGAAAACAAATGTTCAAGTCCAAAAAGAAAGTATTGGTTATCGGCGGCGTTGTGGTCGCTCTGATGGGATCTGCAGCGTTTGCAATGAAAGGCCATTCACACGAGGATCGTGCTGCATGGGCAACCGAACGCGTTTCAAGTCACCTTGACCTTGATAGCGAACAGCAAGAAGCGCTTTCCAAAGTGGCTGACTCCTACATGGAAATCCGTGTTTCATCACCCGAGTTTATGCTGGATCTATCAAGCAAACTGAAGGAACTGGCTGCCGATGACACCTTGACGACAGACGAAGTCAATGAACTCAGGGATCAGATCAAAGCTGAATTTGATCGCCGCTCTGATATCATCGTTCCGGAGTTCGTCGCATTCTACAACGGTCTGGATGATGCGCAGCGTGATATTGTGATGGAAAGAATCGAAAGCGTAAGCGAACGCATGACCGAAAGACATGATCGACATTCAGGAAGTCGTGGCGAGTAACGCGATTGATGCTTGATGTAATTGCGCGGGTTGAAGACGCCGCTCAAAAGCACGAATCAGCAATTACCAGGACCCTCAAGACGGAGGGTCCAAAGACTGCAACCCGTTGATGATGGCATCAGCCCGCTCGGTGAAATCACGGCCTGTACCTGCATGCAGGATGAGTGGCGGTGTGATTTGGAGCTTTTGTTTTGAACCTTTTTTACCGGTCACAAGGATGCGCGTGGCATCTTCGTTCAGTCTAGGCTGCACAGGCGTAATGCGCATCCCACCGAACCGGCCCATAAATCCGGCCAACAACTCGCCCAGAGATTGAGGTCTCAGTATCATCGAAAAATGACCGTCGGACTTACAAACCGACGCAGCGGTGCGGGACCACAATTCTATCGTTTTGCCGTCCATAACATGGGCGAAAGCCCGCTCGGAGTGCGGCGATCTGCGATCATCGGCTTCATTGAATGGTGGATTGGCAATCACCCAGTCAAAAGTGTTGGGCGACAATCCGCTTTCAGCCCTTTTCATGCCATTGGCCGTGATATCGGCAAGATGAATATCAACTCTATCTGCCAAGTGCGCATTGTTGCTTTGGGCCTTGGTCTGTCGTGCCAATTCCACCATCGTTTCGGATATTTCAAACAGGCTTGCCCTGGCTTTTTCGCAGCGCGACAGAACCGCCAGACTTGCTGCTCCCGAACCGGAACCCAAATCAGCCAAATGGCCATCAAATCCATCGGCCACACAGGCTGACAGCAGCAGCGCATCTACACCTGCCCGATGCGCACCAGTCTTGGGTTGAACCAGCACAAATCGTCCGCGGTGAAAGGAATCGATGGTGGTGGCGATATGTCCCATGTTCAAGCGGGATCGCGGAGTTCGTTTTCAAGACCTGCATCAACGATAATGCGCCGAGCCAGTGAAATTTTTTCCGATTCCACCAGAATTCTTTGCGGAATTGCGCCGATCGAGCCTTCCAATGTGCTGGTGTTCCTATCCGTCCAAATGGATTCTATCCCTGCATCGCGCATCAAGGACTGCACAAATGAGAGCGTGATGATGTTGTTCGACCGCAGTAGCTCTTCCATGGGAATTTTGTAGTGACATCTGGAGCGCATCACAAGTGTGCAGTGTTCACGACCGTTCAACAAAGTGTTCCTGCGCCGCGCCAATTCGCCGCTTGCCCCTTACGGTGAGAAATTTTAAGGTAGGTGCCGGTTTACATGGAGAGTGGCATTGGGCGTTGTAGTACCCATTAGTGAAGCGCCAAGGGGCAATGGTATCACAGCACTGACGGAACTTTGTGCACCAGGCATGAAGCGTGTCAATGAACTGATTTTGTCGAAGGCCGGATCAGACGTGGAGATGATTCCGGAAGTCGCCCGGCATTTGATTTCCTCGGGAGGCAAACGCCTGCGCCCCATGCTGACACTCGCTGCGGCCCAAATGTGCGGTTACGAAGGTGATGGCGACATCAAGCTGGCAACCAGCGTCGAATTCATGCACACGGCAACGCTTTTGCATGATGATGTTGTGGACGAAAGCGACCGGCGTCGTTCAAAGCCAACCGCGCGCATGATTTGGGGTAACCAAGCCTCTGTTCTTGTTGGTGATTTCTTGCTTGGCCAAGCCTTCAAGATGATGGTCGAGGTGGGCTCGATGGATGCGCTGGATGTCCTGTCAACGGCCGCGTCGATTATTGCAGAAGGCGAAGTAATGCAGCTGGCAGCTGCCAAGAACCTCGCAACGACCGAAGATGAGTATCTTTGGGTCATCAACGCAAAGACCGCGGCGCTGTTTTCTGCAGCCTCGGAAGTTGGTCCCATCATTGCCAATGGCAAGCATGAGGAGCGTACCGCGCTGAAGTCTTTCGGCACCAATTTGGGTCTGGCGTTCCAATTGGTTGACGATGTTCTTGATTACAGTGGTGACGCAAAAGACTTGGGCAAGAATGTCGGAGACGACTTCCGGGAAGGAAAAATCACGCTGCCGGTTTTGCTCGCTTACCGTCGCGGCACAGAGGAAGAGCGTGAATTCTGGAAGGATAGTCTCGAAGGCGGCAACAATGACGACGCGCAACTGGAAAAAGCCCGCGCGTTGATGGCCAAATACGGTGCACTTTCTGACACAATAACCCGCGCCAGACACTTCGGAGCTATTGCGCATGACGCGCTTGGCCCGTTCAAACAGTCGCCGGTCAAGAATGCACTGCTGGATGTAGTCGATTTCTGTGTTTCCCGCGTAAATTGAAACTTGCTTCCACCGTTGCGGCGTTAACACAAAACGGCCATTGTGAAGCTATATTCGGCTTAACGAATCAGCATAGGTAGCTTGTGATGGCCAAAGCCCGCAAACGCATTACAATTCTTACAGCCATGTTTTTCAGCGCCTCTGCGCTGGTGGCGCCGTCAAACGCCAAAGAGGCGGAAGCGCAAGAGTTGCGATCCGCCGATTCTTTCGCGGGGGCTTATCTGGCTGGTGGCGCAGCAATGCGCGATTTCGATTTTGATGCTGCGTCATTTTACTACGACAGAGCCTTGCGATTTGATCCGGACAATCCCGATTTGCAGCGAGAATTGATGATCGCACGGATCAGCAATGGCGAGTTTGATTCCGCCCTGCCACTGGCCGAAAGTCTCATGGATGTCGTTGAAATTGAACGCATATCTCGCTTGGCACTCGGTCTGGATGCGCTGCGAAAAGAACAGTATGAGTTGGTGCCTGCGATGCTGATATTGCGCCAGCCCAATGAAATTGAAAGCCTGATCACCGGTATCATCACCGGCTGGTCACACTTTGGCTCTGGCAATACCGATGCCGCTTTAAGAACCATTGCAGACTTGTCGGGCCCCGATTGGTACACGCTGTTTCAGACCTATCATGGCGCTCTCATTGCTGATGCGGATGGGCGAACCGAGCAGGCACGGGAGCTTTATGACCAGGCAATAAACAATGCGACGGGCGGGAGTGCGTCTCCACTGACCTATTTGCGGCTGGTCGAGGCCTATGCCGGATTTTTGGCGCGGCAAGGCGATGTGCAGCAAGCAAAGGAAGTCATCGAGCGTGGTCTGGGCATCGCACCAAATAGTCCGACTTTATTGCATTTTTCATCGACACTGACTTCAGATTCCAAAGTGCGCTACATCAAGACACCAACAGACGGTGCGGCGGAAATTCTGCTGAACATCGGATCAGCGATCAATCGCGATGGTGCTGAGACATTTGCTTCGATTTACCTGGAAATGTCGCGCACTGCGAATCCTGAAGAACCGCAGACATTGTTTGAATTGGGCAGTATCGCAGACCGGTTGGACCTGACCGAGCGCTCAATTGAGTTGTTCTCCGGCGTTTTACCCGATTCGCCACTGTATCGCACCGCTGCCTTGCAACGCGGACTGGGCCTGTCACGACTGGACCGCAACGCCGAGGCTGTAGAAACGCTGCGAAGCCTGGTCGCTGAAGCACCGGAAGATTACAGCGGTTACATTGCATTGGGCGGCGTGCTCGCCACAGAACGGCGCTACGAGGAAGCCATCGAAGTGTATGAAGGCGCCTTGACCCATCTTGATCGCACCGATGCCCGGTTCTGGCCACTGCACTATCGCTTGGGCATCGCCTATGAGCGCACAAAGCAATGGCCAAAGGCTGAGGAAATCTTCAAATACGCTCTTGAGTTGTCGCCGAACCAGCCAGATATCCTGAATTATCTCGGCTATTCCTGGATCGACATGAACATCAATCTGGATGAGGGCATGGATATGATCCGGATGGCGGTCGAAATGCGGCCGCGTGACGGCTATATCGTCGATTCACTCGGCTGGGCCCAATATCGGCTTGGGCAGTTTGACGAAGCGGTTGAATCGCTGGAGCGTGCCGCTGATCTGCGTCCGCGTGATCCCACAATCAACGACCATTTGGGCGATGCCTATTGGCGTGTCGGACGAAAGCTTGAAGCTGCCTATCAGTGGAGCCAGGTTCTGGATATGGACCCCGAAGACGTGGACATGGAGTTCATCAAAGCCAAACTGGAAGCGGCCAATCGTGGTGACATGCCTCTGATCGCTGAAAGCAGCATTGATGAGGATACCGGCGGAGCCCAGGCAACCAAGGACGAGAAAAATGCGTCTGGTGGCAACACAGATGACGGCTGAACTGGTTGGCGGTTTACGATAAACTACATCAACGGAAGTCAAAGTCTGGACTTTACTTGGCCGGCGACCGTAAAATGTCCCGCCATGCAACTTACACAAGCACCTGCAAAGATAAATCTTGCCCTGCACGTAACCGGCCAACGCCCGGACGGCTATCACTTGCTTGATACGATCGCGGTGTTTGCCAGTACGATCCATGCAAGTGACACAATCATTGTCGGCAATTCGGCGCATGACGGTTTCCATATCAGCGGCCCGTTCGCTGAAAAGTTGCAGGAAAACGCCGCCGAAGAAAACCTGATTATCAGGGCACGGGATCATGTGCGCGATATTGCTCTTGATGCTGGCACCCCAACGCCGCCGATCCATATCAGCCTGGTCAAGCGCCTGCCGATCGCAGCCGGACTGGGTGGCGGTTCAGCCGACGCTGCTGCAACATTCAAGGCGCTCTATCGGTATTGGGAGGTCGGATATCACCCGCA
>JAHEJF010000452.1 GCA_024639025.1 Ahrensia sp.
CATATTCACGCATGACCCGTTCATAGTCGGTATTGGCCACGTTTTCGGAAAACGCATAATCAATATCACCCCGTTCAGCGGCGGTATTGAGTGCCTTGTGGATGCGGCTGATCCATTGCTGTTCAACCGGTAGCGTATAAATGGCGGCAACCTTGATTTTCTCTGCTGCTGCTACCCCAACCGATAGAGATGTCGCCAGTGCCACGAAGATCGCCAGCACAGCGCGACGTGTGGTAAAAAAGAATTTCATATTCTTTGCCCTCCTGTTTACGTAAGGAGCGCATTTTTTTACCAACCAGTCAACTTTTTATTAGCGTGCAAACCAGCAAATCCACGCATTCCATCATTTGTGGAATTTCCGCGCTCTGAAAACGAAACCAGCGGTTTTGGAGCACTTGGTTGGGCGCACGCACAGTGATCCAGAATTTCGTTCCTGATTGGTTTGCCATGTGCCCAAGTGCACACCGGAGAATGAGCGATCGGACTAAGACAAGGTAGAGCAACACAGCTCAGTCGACTTATGTCACAGAATTCCAGGAGCCTTTATCGCCTGGACCAATCACAGGGGATTTCACATGTTAGTCCACCAATCAGACCACAACATCAATGACATGATTTCGAGTTACTGCGTTCTAAGAAACCAATATCACCAAGCGATTGAACGAGGCGACACACAATCCATTTTTGAGTACGACCGAAAAGTATCCAATGGCTTTGACGCACTCGTGCGCCATTCGCAAGACGAGCGCGATGATGCGTCAATCGTGGCAGAATTCATGATTGATTCTCTGCTTGACTCGATGTCCAGTTCGCCGTTTGCCAATTCAGCCAATGAGCATCTATTTACGGCCATGGTCACCGATTTTCTGGAACACCCGATGAGCAATCGGTGATTTCACCCTCCATCTGGACTTCAGTGACCAGTTCGGAAAGGCGCCGCGACAAAACGGCATCTCGCCGCCGACCGTAATTGTCACACACTAAGCGGCGCCATGCCCATCAATGGCCCGCCAGCGCTCCAAGACCAAGGCGCGCCTTCAAGAGTCCAAAAGGCAAAGCAGGTTGCCTAATCGTGCTTGATATCGTCCGGAAGCAGTTCGCCAGGCATATTCTGAAAACATACAGGACGCAGGAAGCGGCGGATGGAGAGCGTTCCTACCGACGTTGCTCCAAAATTGGTTGAGGCAGGATACGGGCCGCCATGCACCATTGAATCGCACACTTCCACACCTGTCGGAAATCCGTTTGCGAGAATGCGGCCAGCCTTGCGCTCAAGAATCGGCATGAGCTGGGCGGCAGCTTCAATATCGTCTTCATCCATTTGAAGGGTGCATGTGAGCTGCCCTTCCAAAGCTCGGGCCATTTCAACAGCTTCGCTCATATCCTTGGCGCGCACGACCAGGCCGGCAGGCCCAAATACCTCATCTTGCAAACCCGTGTTTGAAAGCCAGTCGCTGGCGGATACCGAAAATGCATTGGGACCGGCAGCGCGCTGCAAATTGTCACTTGCATGGAGGGCTTTGACATCTGGCATGGTCTTCCATTGATCCACACCTGCTTGATAGGCGCGGGTGATCGAATCCGTCAGCATGGTTTGCGGCGCTGCATCGGCTAGCGCTTTGGCCAAGGCAGCCACGAATTGGTCAGCCCCTTTACCATCCACCACAACACAAACACTGGGATTTGTACAAAATTGCCCCGCGCCCAAAGTCAGTGAAGCAACCCAAGACGTTGCGATCTCTTCTGCGCGATGGGCAAGAGCATTTGGCAAGACGAACACCGGGTTGGTTGATCCAAGTTCGCCATAGAAAGGAATTGGGCTGGGTCTGGCTGCTGCCAGATCAAACAGCGCACGCCCACCAGCCGGAGAGCCGGTAAATCCTACCGCGCAGATCAACGGATGTTGAACAAGTGTTTCGCCAACAATTCGGCCTCCATCCAATACCTGGCTGAATACGCCGGGGTGCACGCCTGTCGATTTGATTGCGGCATCAAAAGCCTGGGCAATGATATCAGCAATGCCGGGATGCGCCGGATGGCCTTTGACCACGACGGGGCATCCTGCCGCCAGCGCGGAAGCTGTGTCGCCCCCGGCGGTCGAAAACGCCAGCGGAAAATTTGATGCTCCGAACACCGCAACCGGACCGATTGGACGCTGCATCAGGCGCAGATCAGGGCGCGGCAGCGGCGCGCGGTCCGGCAAGGCAACATCATGGCGCCGGTCAAGATAATCACCTGCTTCAATATGGTCGGCAAACAAGCGCATTTGAGCAACTGTTCGTCCGCGTTCACCCTCCAGCCTGGCTTCCGGCAAACCAGTTTCTTTCATACCCATTTCGGTAAGATCGGGACCTCGCAGCTCGATCTGCTTGGCAATTTCCCTGAGAAACGATGCACGGTCTGCCCTGCTGCTGTAGCCAAATTTCCAAAAGGCCTGTTCTGCGGCCTCACAGGCACGATCAACCAATTCCGGCGTGCCTTGCGAGAACTCATCGGCAGTGCCGCTCACAGGTTCGTTGAAGAAATTCCTGTCAGAACCGATCCATTCGCCGGCGACGAGAGATTTGCCTTTAAGCATCATCATTTCCTTGTTCATATGCGACCACATCAATGCCGGCTTCGCGCAACATTTGCGCGGAGACCTGAAAACTGTGGTCAAGTGCCCCGTCATTTTCGGGGATGGGTGGTGCGACAATTGTCTTGATTCCTGATTGAA
>JAHEJF010000453.1 GCA_024639025.1 Ahrensia sp.
AGGGATTCGGGGACATCGCCGTCAATTATTCGCTGCGCAAGCCCTTCAGCGATGGCGGTTTTTCCAACGCCTGGCTCACCGATCAATACCGGATTGTTCTTGGTGCGGCGTGACAGGACCTGCATCGTGCGGCGGATTTCCTCGTCACGGCCGATGACAGGATCGAGTTTGCCTTCACGCGCATCAAGCGTCAGGTCACGCGCATATTTTTTCAATGCTTCATAGGACTGTTCAGCGCTGGCACTGTCTGCAGTGCGGCCTTTGCGTATGTCGTTGATCACGTCGTTGAGCGCGTTGGGTGTGACACCCGCTTTCTTGAGAATATCAAATGTCTTGGCAGATTTTTCCATCGCCAATGCCAGCAACAATCTCTCAACGGTAACGAAACTGTCCCCGGCCTTTTTGGCAACTTCCTCTGCTGTTTTGAATACTTTCGCCATCGGTCCGGCCATGTAAAGCTGGCCATTGCCACCCTCGACCTTGGGAAGCGCGTTTATTGCCGCATCAACCGCGAGCCTGACGGCCTTGGAATCGCCGCCCGCGCGGTCGATCAGTCCGGTTGCCATGCCCTCGCTGTCGTCAACGAGCACTTTGAGAATATGTTCTGGTGTAAATTGTTGATGGCTTTCGCCAAGCGCGTAGGTTTGGGCGCTTTGAATGAATCCGCGCACGCGTTCGGAATATTGTTCCAAGTTCATCTTTGTCTCCAATCTGTCGACCATCCCTTAAAGGCAATGGACAATTTCTGATCGATGACGAACCTCCTTTTAGGCAGGTTCTTTCGTCAATCACAATATGGTGATCGGATTTCGATGTTTAAAGGGGGCCCAGCCATTTTGGGCCGTTGAACCTAGGCAAGACTGCAAATCCCTTTATGCTTGGCAGACTACCTCTAAAAATCCGAACCCTGATGACCAAAGATCGACTACATTTTTTGCTGCTGGATATTGGTCATTTCCTGGATCACCTGTTCATGCTGGTTTTTGCAACGGTTGCAGCGTTGGCGTTGCATCGGGAGTGGGGCGTTGGCTATGCCGTATTGCTTGTCTATGCGACGCCGGGCTTTTTTGCCTTTGGTCTCTTTGCCCTCCCGGCAGGGTGGTTGGCGGACAGATTCTAATCAATGATTTCATGATTGGAAAAATGGCGAGCGGCGCGTCCCGGGCGCGCGGCTATGCCGTCCGCTATGTGGTCAGCTTTACAGTGCTGGCCGCCTCGCTTCCATTTATTGGCTTTGTGCATTCAAATTGGGGTTTTGACACCCTTTTCATAATTCTTTCTGCCGCTGCAGCCGTCTTGTTTCTTGCAGTGATGATGTTGCCCCGGCAGTTGCCGTCGCTTGAGCCACAGCCAGTTCTTGCAGAATAATTGGCCTAAGAACACATACAAAAAAACCTGCCCGCACGAATGCGCGGGCAGGACTGTCGAATGTGACTCTAACGTCTTATTCTGCGGCTTCGTTTGCGGAGCTGACAGGCTCTTCAGCCGCTGCTGGTTCCAGTAATTCAGGCTTGGAAGATTTTGAAGAACGTGGCTTTCGCGATCTGGGTTTAGCAGCCGGTTTATCAGCTTTCTCGCTTGCTTCAGCTTCGGAATCGCTTGCCACCACTGTCTCCTGATCTGACTCGGCGGGTGCTGTTTCATTTTCCTGTTTTTGAGCGCGCGCATCGTCCTGATCATTCGGGCGATTGTTTTTGGCTCTACTGGATTCCTTATCACTGCCCTGCGCGTCCGCACTGGTGTCTTGGCCATTTTGTGCGGATTGCTTGCCTTCGCTGTCGTCCTGCGATTGTTGCGGCGGCTGAGCGGCAAGAATAATGCGCAGATAGTGTTCAGCGTGCTGGTAGTAATTTTCCGCCATCACATTATCGCCGGAAGAGATGGCATCGCGGGCAAGCTGGCCATATTTGTCAGCGATTGTTTGCGGGTTACCGCGAATTTTGACGTCGGGACCATTGCTTTCATAGCTTCTGGAAAGCGGATTTTGATTGCGGTTCCTGTTGCTATTGCCCCTGCTACGCTGGCGGCGACCCTGCTGTTGTGGTCTCATAGACTTCTCATTTGCTATTTAGAATTTGACGCGCAGGACAAACGCCTGACGCTTGCAATTGCTTTTCGACTGTCTTCACTTCAAAGCGTAATTTGGTTTTTTCGCGTAGTCTGCCGTACAGCAGTTTGTAACCATCGCGCCGTTAGTGAGTTTGAATAATGTGTCTGCGGGACAATGTTGTCGCCTGACTCCACTTGTTAATGTGGTAGCGGGATGATGCGTAAATGCCAAGCTGTTTTTGTCATTTTTGGCATTTTTTTATCTATTTTGCGAAAAAAAGTACACGATTTTGGCCACTTAGGTCATCGACAGCTTCAATTATCCGCATCCCGGCCGCTTCAAACAGGGTCGTTACTGCATTTTTCTGATCAAAGCCAATCTCGACGGCGATTCGACCACCTTTGTTTAAAAAGGACTGGCACGTACCAGCGATCAGCTCATAGGCGTTCAATCCATCCACACCGCCATCCAGGGCAAGCACCGGATCATGGTCTCGAACTTCCTTGTCGAGCGAAGCAATGATGTTAGACGCTATATAAGGCGGATTGGAGACGATAAGATCAAAGCTGCCGGAAACGGTATCAAACCAATTGGAGTGAACAGTTTGCAGACGATCGGAAAGGCCATGCGTTGCTGCATTTTTGTCGACCATCTCAAGCGCC
>JAHEJF010000454.1 GCA_024639025.1 Ahrensia sp.
TGAACTCAACATCGCGGTGCCCAAATATGATCTGGATGATCCGCGGATAGCTGGTTTCACGACCAATATCGAGCGGATCAACAGCTTGGCGGGCACGATGGACGGTTTTGTCTGGATGCACAAAGATGAAACAGGCCATGCGATGTACCTGCCATCACCTTGGCCTGACGCGATCGTCAATATGAGCGTTTGGCAAGGCGCGGCGCAGCTTGAGCACTTTGTTTGGAACACGGTGCACAAGCAGTTCTACAATCGCAAACATGAATGGTTTTCCACCATGAAATCGCATCACTTTGTCATGTGGTGGGTTGAAGATGGACACAAACCTACACTAAACGAAGCCAAGGAGCGGCTTGACTATTTGGACGCTCACGGGAATACGGATCATGCGTTTGACTGGGCACATTTGCCCCATGTCAAATTGTGGCAAAAACAACGCTGCGGTTAGCAGGGAACACGGAATTTAAGCGATGACGAAGGTCAAAGTTGACGGCAATGAAGTTGAGGTTCCAGACCACTACACGATATTACAAGCGTGTGAGGAAGCTGGCGCCGAGATTCCGCGTTTTTGCTATCACGAGCGGCTTTCGATCGCCGGCAACTGCCGGATGTGCCTTGTTGAAGTGAAGGGCGGTCCGCCAAAACCAACGGCGTCCTGTGCGATGGGTGTTCGGGATCTTCGCCCGGGCCCGGAGGGCCAACCGCCCGAAATTTTCACCAATACGCCGATGGTCAAGAAGGCCCGCGAAGGCGTGATGGAATTTCTGCTTATCAACCATCCTTTGGACTGCCCGATCTGCGATCAGGGCGGTGAATGCGATTTGCAGGACCAGGCGATGGCGTTTGGGGTTGATTCATCGCGCTATCAGGAGAACAAGCGCGCCGTTGAAGACAAATATATTGGTCCGCTGGTCAAAACCATCATGACCCGCTGCATTCACTGCACGCGCTGTGTCCGCTTTACCACCGAGATTGCCGGTATTTCGGAATTGGGATTGATCGGTCGCGGCGAAGACGCCGAAATCACGACCTATCTCGAAAAGGCAATGACCTCCGAATTACAGGGCAATGTGATTGACCTTTGCCCGGTCGGCGCACTGACATCAAAGCCCTATGCATTCCAGGCCCGTCCGTGGGAATTGACCAAGACCGAGTCTATCGACGTCATGGATGCGGTGGGATCGGCCATCCGGGTTGATACCAGAGGTCGAGAAGTGATGCGCATCATGCCACGCGTCAATGAGGAAGTGAACGAAGAGTGGATTTCAGACAAGACACGCTTTGTTTGGGATGGTCTGCGCACGCAGCGCCTGGATCGTCCATTTGTCCGCGGTTCTGACGGAAAGCTGAAAGCCGCTTCCTGGACTGAAGCCTTTGCCGCGGTCAAGGCGGCACTGGATGGTAAGTCCGGAGACCAAATTGCCGCAGTGGCGGGCGACTTGTCCGGCGTGGAAGAAATGTATGCCATGCAGCAACTTCTGGGATCCTTGGGTTCAAGCAGCATGGATTGCCGTCAGGACGGCTCGGCGCTTGATCCAAAATTGGGACGCGCTTCCTATCTGTTCAATCCGACCATCGAAGGCATCGAAGAAGCCGATGCGATCTTGATCATCGGCGCTAATCCGCGTTTTGAGGCTTCGGTTCTCAATGCACGCATTCGCAAGGCCTTCCGGGCGTCCGGCGTGACGATCGGCGTCATAGGCGATATGGGCGATCTGCGCTATGACTACCAAGCCCTTGGTTCAGGTCCCGATACTCTGGCCGAACTCGCATCGGGCAAAAGCAAGTTTGCCGGTGTTCTCATACGTGCCAAGAAACCGATGATCATTGTCGGGCAGGGGGCTCTGGCGCGTGGTGACGGCGCCGCGGTTCTGGCCAATGCGGCCAAAATTGCAGACGCCGCTGGCGCGGTAAAAGGTGACTGGAACGGCTTTGCCGTGTTGCACACGGCAGCGGGTCGCGTCGGCGGCCTCGACCTGGGATTTGTGCCGGGCGAAAACGGCATGAACGCAACAAAGGCAGTCAAGGAAGCCGATGTGCTGTTCCTGCTCGGAGCCGATGAGCTCGACATGCGGACACGGAAATCTGGCGCCTCCACCATTTACATCGGCACACATGGCGACGTGGGCGCTCACCATGCCGATATCATATTGCCGGCATCAACCTATACAGAAAAATCGGCCACTTATGTGAACACCGAAGGACGCGTTCAAATGACCAACCGCGCAGGTTTCGCACCGGGCGAAGCCAAGGAAGACTGGGCAATTTTACGCGCGCTGTCTGACGTGATTGGTCACAAACTGCCATTCGACTCGCTTGCCCAGCTGCGCGGCGCGCTCTACGAAGCGCACCCCCATTTCGCTGCAATTGATGCAATTGAGGCCGGCGATGGTGCGGCAATTGCGTCATTGGCAAAGAAAGGTGGTCGTTTGGGCAAATCGGCATTTGCATCCGCCGTCAAAGACTTCTATTTGACCAACCCAATCGCTCGTGCTTCTGCTGTCATGGCCGAATGCTCTGGCCTCGCCGCCAAGGGCTACGCACAGGCTGCAGAATAACGCACGAGACGAGAATTTGGACTAACGCATGTTTGAAGCTTACATATTACCGGGTTTGATAATATTGCTGCAGAGCGTTGTCGCTTTGGTGGCATTGCTGGTCTTCACTGCGTTCATTCTCTATGCCGACCGGAAAATCTGGGCCGC
>JAHEJF010000455.1 GCA_024639025.1 Ahrensia sp.
CATGCTGTTGCGTCGCGATTCCGCCTTGAACTTCAGCTCT
Organism: Ahrensia sp.; assembly: GCA_024639025.1. Taxonomy (GTDB): domain Bacteria; phylum Pseudomonadota; class Alphaproteobacteria; order Rhizobiales; family Rhizobiaceae; genus Ahrensia. Next base: position 41 of record JAHEJF010000455.1, read on the forward strand.
GCATCATGTGCAAATTTGTTCTCAAACGCCTTTTCGCGGTCTTTCATATCCATTTTGTCTTCTCCAGAAGCACCCGTTCGTTTGCATTATGCACCTGTTTAGATAGTCATTGCACTGACCTAAATCAATTGGGCTTCGGTCGATATTTGCTCTGGCTTGTGGGTAGGGACAAAAAAGCAATTTTTGTAGTGCATTGCGCCTGTGAGCATTTGTACAAATGCCGTATTTGGTCTATCTCCGGCTCAGGATCCAGACTCAGTGACACAATGAGACCGGATCCTCTCAATCTGTGTTCACGATAGCGCAACGAAGCTCAGGATAGGCCCGAATATGAAACAGCGCCGGCGTATTTATGAAGGCAAGGCGAAGATCCTTTATGAGGGTCCTGAACCTGGCATGCTCGTGCAATTCTTCAAGGATGATGCAACGGCTTTCAACGCCAAAAAACACGACGTGATCGAAGGCAAGGGTGTCCTCAACAACCGGATCTCGGAGTACATATTCACCAATTTGTCGCAGATGGGCATTCCAACCCATTTCGTAAAACGTCTGAACATGCGTGAGCAACTGATCCGGGAGGTCGAAATAATTCCGGTAGAGGTTGTCGTGCGCAACATCGCCGCGGGTACGATCAGCCAGAGACTGGGCATTGAGGAAGGCACTGTGCTGCCGCGGTCGATCATCGAATTCTATTACAAGAACGACGCATTGAACGATCCGATCGTTTCGGAAGAGCATGTGACGGCCTTTGGCTGGGCCAATGCGCAGGAAATCGATGACATGATGGCGATGGCCATTCGCGTCAATGACTTCCTGTCCGGCATGTTCAAGGGCATCGGCATCGAGTTGGTGGACTTCAAGATCGAATTCGGCCGCCTGATCGAAAACGATACGATGCGGGTGGTGTTGGCGGACGAGATATCGCCGGACAGTTGCCGGCTTTGGGACAGCTCTACCAAGGAAAAAATGGACAAGGACCGGTTTCGGCGTGATTTGGGCGGACTTGTGGAAGCCTATACCGAGGTCGCCCGACGTTTGGGCATTCTGAACGAGAACGAAGCGCCCCGCCCGTCTGGACCAACGCTGGTAAAATAGAGAGAATTGATGATCAAAGCGCGTGTAATCGTAACCCTGAAAAACGGTGTTCTGGATCCCCAGGGCAAGGCTATTGAAGGCGCGTTGACAGCGCTGTCATTTGATGGCGTCGACCAGGTGCGCCAGGGCAAGGTATTTGACGTTGTCATTGACCATGACAACAAGAAGAAAGCCCAGGCTGACATCAATGCGATGTGCGAGAAGCTGCTGGCCAACACCGTGATAGAAGACTTCGCCGTGGAGCTTGTTTGAGCGATGAAAACCGCCGTTATCCTGCTGCCGGGTTTGAACAGGGATCGCGACATGATCGCGGCAATCAAAAAAGTGTCAGGTCAGGAACCGGTCACCGTTTGGCAAACCGACACCGACATCCCCGATGTTGACCTGATCGTGGTGCCTGGCGGTTTTTCCTATGGTGATTACTTGCGCTGCGGCGCAATTGCCGCACGCATGCCGTTCATGAAGGCACTCAAGGCCAAGGCCGACAAGGGCGTTCACGTGATGGGCGTTTGCAACGGATTCCAGATATTGCTTGAAGCCGGTCTGTTGCCAGGCGCGCTGATGCGCAATGCCTCGCTGAAATTTGTTTGCAAAGAAGTCGAACTTGAAGTGGTCAATGCCAAGACGGCATTCACATCGGCCTATACAAAGGACCAGATCATTCGTTGCCCCGTTGCGCATCACGATGGCAATTATTTTGCGGACGCCAAGACGTTGAAAGCCCTGCAGGACGGTGATCAGATCGCGTTTCGCTATGCCAATGGCACCAATCCGAATGGTTCAATTGACGATATTGCCGGGATTATCAACAAGAAGGGCAATGTGCTTGGCATGATGCCGCATCCCGAAAATCTGATTGAATCGGCCCATGGCGGCACGGATGGACGCGGCCTGTTTGAAAGCGCATTGAACATTGCGGCGGCCTGAACCGCCGCAAATCAAGTCGTGAACTATCCAAAAACCTGCTTGAAACGATCTATGCAGAGACGGAACCCATCTTCAAAATTGCCATTGCCGGGATGATAGACGCTTTCAAATGAAATGACGCCATCATAGCCATCCTGTCTGAGTGCCTGGGCAATGGGTTCAAACATCCGCGCCAGTTGCCCCTCGCCCATGCGGCGCACTTCCAGAGTCGCACGCGGCGTGTCCACCAGCACATCCTTGATATGGACATGGCCGAGATAGCCGCCTCGCACCGCGTCGTAGCCATCAGGCCAGGCCTGTTCGTGGCACCAGCAATTATTGCCCGGATCCCAAAGAACCTTGAGCGTATCCTTGGCATCGAGTTCATCGATCAGTCTGCGCGCGGTGTAATTGGAATTGACCATGGTACCGTTGCCGGTTTCAACCACCAGCGTCACACCTTCTGATTTTGCCAGTTCCACCGCCGGTGCAATCATCGGCGCCGTCGTGTCCCAGGCGCCATGGGCAACATTCCACTTCTCCGCACCATTCTTGCCCCACAGAATTTGCTCCTTCTTCTGGGTCATGATCCGCACCAGCGGCGAGCCAACAATATGTGCCATCTCGATAACCCGCTTGAGCGCGTCCATGTGCTTGGTGTGCA
>JAHEJF010000456.1 GCA_024639025.1 Ahrensia sp.
AACTCGCAGTCAGCCCAGAGGCGCTCTATCGAGAATTTGCCAAGCGCAATCTGCAGGGCTAATCGTGTGGTGGATTTCGAGAAGCTTGAATTTGCTGTGCGCGTAGTGGCCATGTTGATCGGATGAATGCAAGAATACTTCAGATTTCATCGTCAGACAGACTTACAGAGAAGCCAGGCATTCCACTTTTGAGATCCATCCCGCGCGAAGCAAACAAGGCTTGGCCGCCCATTTTTGTGTAATCAAACAACAATTGATTATCATGATGCCAAGTATGGCCCGTTTCGTCGTGGGGCGGCGCAGGCAGCACGCCTTCCTGATTGGGCGTACGCCAGTTGGGTTGACCCTCAAGATTTGCGCCATGGCAGGATGCACAATTCTCACGATAGAGAGACGCACCAGCCACGATGTCCCGGACTTCGAGTTCGTGCGCCGCTTGCAGGTCGTGGGTTGGCATGGATAGAGTGAGGATTATCGCCAGTAAAAGTGCAGTCAGTTTGCGCATGGTCAATTCTGTTTCTTGATCCGGAAGTCCTCGTGGCAGCTTGAACAAGTTGCACCCAATTCCTTGATCGCCAGTTTCAGACTCACGTTTCCCGAAACAGCGTTGGCTTCCAGTTGAAGCGCTGCTTCAAAGAGCTCATCAGAGATTTTCTCGAACCTCGCCCAATCTTCCCATATGGCCGGGGCGGCCTCTGACACCATTTGCTGGTCGCCCTCCGGGAAGCGGTTTGTCATTGCTTCACCCGCATGCAACTGGATCTGATTGGCGATTTCTATTGCTTTTTTGAGATCGGTATCGCCGCTTCTTTCCATTTTAACCAAAGCCTTCATGGACTGTGCTAGCACACCCATGCCATCCATACGTTCCTTGACGATCCCGGTGGCGCCTTTGTGCGCAAAGGCAAATCCAGCCGATCCGATTAACATAAGTAGACAAACGGTTTTCTTCATGAAGCCTTCCTAGTTGATTCCATTGGCACGCTGCAATTCTCGAATATAGGTAATGATTGCACTGACTTCGTCACGAGTAATACCTTGTACTGCGGGCATATTCCCGAATGACCAGTGGTGTTGTCGAACCCCTTGTGCTGCGGCAAGCTGAAAGCTCTCGTCTCCATGATGATTGGGTTCGTAGATTACATGGACCAATGGCGGCCCAATGCCATCCTTGCCGACTGCATTGGTGCCGTGACAGGCTGCGCAGTTCGCTTCAAATTTGCTCCGACCAATAAGCGCCTGTTCGGAGAAGTCTGGAGGCAATTGAACAGCTACAATGGAGCTACCCATTGGCATCGATTGTTGGTGGCCGCTAAATTTTGGAGCTATGAACCAATATCCAAGTCCTATGAACACTGCGATGAAAGTGGCGAATGCTATGTTTCTCACGACTGGTTCCCAAATCTACAAGCCCGAACCAGATACAGCTTCTAGTAAGTGGAAGGTCAAGAGTTCCTTCGCATTGCAATTATTTGTGTCCGCTTCGGGCTCAAAGCGGACCTTGGCTAGAAGTGGGATGAACGGCAGCTCTGGGCCGGAAGCGGACTTGGCTTGAATGTCTTTATTGGGCGGAATGCGGACCTTCGCTGCGGTGCATCAGCGTCTGTACCGCGGACAAATTACCATTTACAAGTTGTGTCATTGTCCAAGCTGCGACACGCTTGATACTACCGCTTTGCGCCCCATTCAAGACGTTGAGCCTAACTAGATTTTTCTCAACAGCGGACACTAGAGTTTGGTTCTAAGAAATCCCCAACGACCGCATCGAGCCCTTTCTCCCATATGCACCACCGAGCACGAATGGCCCACACTCGTTGCAGCGGAGACGGCTCGCATCTGATATCTAGCATGATGTTCGAATGCTGCACTTGCCATCCGCATTGCTGCCATTCGCTGCGCGCGCAGAATTTCTTGAGTGTGAAATCATACTGTTCAGAGCCAAGTGTAATTTTGCCATGGTCGCAATATGATCTGCCTTTAGAGTTCAGCTTTCGAGCAACTCGCCCAGCAACAGGCTTGCAGCACCCCTGTTAGCTTGCCGTCGCAAGCGATTTATTTGGGTCATAGAATGGCATGGACACGACAGTGCAGGCGCGCTTTTCGCTCCACTTGTCGACCTGCAGGATCGTGTCCAATGCTGCGTGATCGACGCTGATCATCGCGAGTGCGATGTTCTTTTCCAATCTTGGAGAATAAATCGCAGACGTGACCATACCGACCTGCTCGCCATTTTTCAGGACAGGCCAGAAAAAATCGTTGGACCCGACAAAGGGATCGCCATCAATTTCCAGGCCCACAAGCCTTTGGGAAACACCTTTGTTTTTGATCCTGGTCAAGGCGGCCTTGCTGACAAAGTCCGCCTCCATATCAAGATCGACAAGACGATCCATACCCAGCTCATACGGGTTGTTTTCAAGGGTCATATCCGCGTGGTAGGACAGCATCCCCGCCTCGATCCGGCGTATGCTCGATGTGTGGCCGGGCTTCAGACCTAAACGTCCGCCAACGGCCATCAAATGTTCCCAAAGTCGATCACCTTGTGATCCATCGCGCAGGAAAATTTCGTAGCCCAATTCACTGGACCACCCCGTGCGCGAAATAATGAGTGGCACACCGTCCCAGTCAAATTCCATGAACCGATAGTATTTGAGCTCTGTCGGGGCATCGCCAAAGGCCGCGCGCAGAACGTCCCGGGACTTTGG
>JAHEJF010000038.1 GCA_024639025.1 Ahrensia sp.
GTTGCATCCAGTGGTGGCGACCGGGTGACAGGCGATCACATGGGCATGCTTGGCACAGTTATCAACTCTCTGGCGCTGCGCACGTCCTTACAAAAACATGGCGTCGAAGCGGTGGTTTTATCGGCCATTCCCATGCCGTCCCTGTGTGAAAGCTTCTCCCAGCGTAAAGCAATGTGGAACATCGAAAACGGCAAGGTCGTCATTTTTGCCGGTGGCACGGGCAATCCGTATTTCACAACCGACACCGCCGCCGCATTGCGCGCAGCAGAAATCGGTGCCGATGCCATCTTCAAGGGTACCCAGGTCGATGGCATTTACTCCGCCGATCCAAAGAAGGATCCCGCCGCGACGCGGTTTGAGACAATGACACATGCGGAAGTGATCGACCGGGGCCTGAGCGTGATGGACGTTGCTGCGGTTGCGATCGCGCGCGAAAATCGGGTACCCATCAATGTCTTCTCGATCCATGAGCCGGGCATGTTGGGTGAAATTTTAGCTGGCGGTGGACGTTCGACGCTAGTACATGAAGAATAGAATAAAAGTTGAGCGTTGCCGCTCAAAGGGCATAATTGTTGTTCAAGGGTAGAGGCGATTCGACTCAACGCAGGGTATTAGGGGTTCAGGCTGATGAGTAACGGTCATGATCTGGCGGATCTAAAACGCCGCATGGAAGGGGCTATCAACGCGTTTACAAGTGATTTGAGTGGCCTGCGCACCGGCAGGGCATCAGCCAGCCTTCTCGATCCGATCATGGTGGAAGCCTATGGCAGTCCCATGCCGCTCACACAGGTCGCCAACGTGACTGTGCCAGAGTCCAGAATGCTTGCGGTCAATGTTTGGGACAAATCCATGGTTGGCGCCGTCGAAAAAGCCATCCGGGAATCCACTCTCGGACTAAATCCAATGACAGATGGTTCAACAGTGCGGGTACCATTGCCCGAGCTGAATGAAGAGCGCCGACGAGATCTGGTCAAAGTTGCCAATCAATATGCCGAAAATGCGCGGATTGCGGTTCGCCACGTCCGCCGCGATGGCATGGATACACTCAAACAGCTCGAGAAGGACGGTGAACTGGGGCAGGACGAAAGCCGCGCCGAGTCCGATCTGGTTCAGAAACAGACCGACGAGTTTATTGCGCGGGTCGATTCATTGCTTGCTGAAAAAGAGCAAGAAATACTCCAGGTTTAATTCACGGGAGTTCGGCTCGCGCCTTGTCGATCAATTGAAGGGAAGCCACGCAGTGCCTGATCAAGTGCAGCAGACCGAGCAATACGGCGTCGAGCATTTGGCCATAATCATGGATGGCAATGGTCGCTGGGCGAAGACCCGCGGCCGACCGCGCAGTTTCGGGCATCGCGCCGGGGTCGAGGCTGTACGTCGCACGGTACGCAATGCGCCTAAACTGGGTGTTCGGCACCTGACGCTTTATGCGTTTTCTTCCGAGAATTGGTCACGTCCTGCCGATGAAATCAGCGATCTTCTGGGATTGTTGAAATTCTACGTCCGCAGCGATTTGGCCGATCTGGCCGCAGCGGGTGTTTGTGTGCGCATCATTGGTTCCAGAGAGGGGCTCAAGCCTGACATTCTCAATCTGATCAATATGGCAGAGAGCAAGACGGCACATAACAGCAAGCTCTATTTGAACATCGCCTTCAATTACGGTGGTCGAGACGAGATCGTGCGGGCTGTTCAGAAAGTCGTTGACGATCCAACCGGCGTGGTCGCCAAGGGCGGCAAATTGACTGTCGAAGACATCACTGCGGCAATGGATACTGCGCGCGGACCCGATCCTGATCTGGTGATCAGGACAAGTGGTGAAAAGCGAATATCCAACTTTCTACTGTGGCAAATCGCCTATGCCGAACTTGTATTCGTCGAGTGCATGTGGCCGGATTTCGATATGGAACATTTGACAGCTGCCTTTGAGGAATATCGCAGCCGGGATCGTCGCTATGGCGGCGTTGTATCAGCTGAAGGCGTGGCCCTTTGAGCAATCTGCAGCAACGCATCCTGTCCGGTCTGGTCATGGCAGCGGCCTTTCTCGCTGCTGTTGTGTCGGGTGGCTGGGTATTTTCAGCCTTGATGGCACTCGTCAGTCTGGTGATCTGGTCCGAATGGACCAATATCGCGTTGCCCGATGCAGATGATCGAACCAGACTGATCGGATTTGCCGCAGTGGCCCTGATGGCAGCAGCGGTGATCTTCCTGCAGGGCCCGATGCAGCTGATTTCCGTGCTGATCATATTTGCAGCCGGAATAGGCTTGATGCTTTCATGGTCCGGTGGGGGCATGTCGGCACTGGGAATGGTCTATGCAGCCGGCTTTTTTATCGCCATGAGCTTTTTGCGCAATGGGGCAGGGGAGCATGACGGCTTGTTTGCCATTTTGTATTTGTGTGCAGCGGTCTGGGCGACCGACATTGGCGCCTACTTTGCGGGAAGATCAATTGGCGGGCCCAAGCTTGCGCCGGCCATTTCCCCAAACAAGACGATATCTGGTGCCCTTGGAGGCGTCATTTGCGCCATGTTGGCCGCTGGATTGATCGCCAATGCTTTTGCCGCACCCACATTGTCCAACTATATTTTTCTGGCAGCTGTGCTATCTGCGGTTTCGCAGGGTGGTGATCTGTTCGAATCATGGTTAAAGCGACAGGCTGGCGTCAAGGATTCTGGTATCATCATCCCGGGGCACGGCGGTATTATGGATCGGGTTGATGGCCTTGTTTTTGCCGCTATATCATTGTCGGTGGTAACAGCACTCAGCAGCACATTGTTTGCATAAGCTGCGCTGGTCACAAGCTAAACAACAATACGGGCAACGGTGCCCAAGCGGGATTGAGAATCTATGGACTTTTTGATGAACCTGATCTCCACGGATGGTTTCATTCTTGGAACGCTGGTCCCCTTTCTATTCGTCTTGACCATTGTGGTGTTCATCCATGAACTTGGCCACTATTGGATTGGTCGGATGTGCGGCATTGGTGCCAAGGTGTTTTCTGTTGGATTTGGCCCCGAACTGATCGGATTTGATGACAAGCGCGGTACGCGTTGGCGATTGTCAGCGATCCCACTGGGTGGCTACGTCAAATTTATTGGAGACATGAACGCTGCGTCAACAACCACGACAGACCATGATCCCGGAGAGGGCCTGTCCGAAGCCGAATTGAGAGAAGCATTTCAAAACAAGAGTGTATGGAGACGAGCAGCCACAGTGGCCGCTGGCCCGATTGCGAATTTTATTCTTGCCGTTTTTATCTTTGCTGCCGTGTTTGCCGTGTTCGGCCGCTCTATTGCCGACCCTGTGGTTGCCGAAGTGCGCGAAAACAGCGCCGCTGAAGCAGCTGGTATCATGCCGGATGATATCTTCATCTCGCTCGATGGTATTGAAGTTGCTGAGTTTTCTGATGTCCAACGCTATGTGAGCCCGCGCGCAGGACAGCCCATCGAGATGGTGCTGGACCGCAATAGTGAGCAAGTTACCGTAACCGTAACGCCTGAGCGCCTCGAGGTCGAAGACAGGTTTGGCAACAAGATAGAACAGGGCGTGATCGGCGTCCTCAACAACAACGAAGTCGGCAATCGGCGCATCCAGAACTACGGCGTAGGGGAGTCATTCTGGCTGGGTATCAAAGAAGTTGGGTATGTGATCAGCCGCACGGCAGGATATCTCAGCGGAGTGGTGGTTGGTCGCGAAAAAGCCGATCAGATCGGCGGTCCGATCCGCGTAGCGCAAGTGTCAGGCCAAGTGGCGACCCTGGGATTCGTTGCGCTGTTGAACCTGGCCGCCGTTCTTTCGGTTTCCATTGGATTGTTGAACCTGCTCCCAATTCCGGTCTTGGATGGCGGGCATCTTTTGTTTTATGCTTTCGAGGCCGTGCGGGGTAAGCCATTGTCGGCAAATGCCCAGGAGATTGGCTACAAGATCGGGTTTGCCTTGATTCTCAGTTTGATGGTATTTGCGACCTGGAACGACATTTCGCTGCTTATGGGGGCAAGCTAGTTAAAAATTGAAGGACTATTAACCTTAAACAACTGTTTTCTGTTGCTAAAACGTCTCGGAATGCAACAACGTAACATGTTTTTAACTGTAAACCTTGCGTGTGGACTAAAAGACTGTAATACGGTTTATGAAGAGTGGAAAAAGTGCGTCTAATTTTAAGATTGCTTGCAAACGACAGTGGGGAAACAACCGCATGAGGGCGGCTCCTAAACTACTTAGCGCGGTATCCGCGATTGCTTTGTGTGCCGCACCGGCGGTTGGCGGCGCAATGGTGCTGAGCGCCTTGGTTTCCAGCGCTGCTTTTGCTGCTGTTGTCAATTCGATTTCTGTCAATGGCAACCAACGCGTGGCAGATGCAACCATTGCTGATTTCGTCGGGTTTACCCCGGGCAAGAATTTCACTGGCGGCGCCATCGACGAGGCCGTTCGCGCGCTTTTCCGCACCGGACTTTTCTCCAATGTTTCGGTCGTGACTTCCGGGTCAACATTGGTGGTTACCGTTTCTGAGTATGGCACAGTTAATCAGGTCATTTTCCAGGGCAACCGAAAGCTCAAGGACGATCGGCTTGAGGCCGTTGTGCAGCTGCGTCCGCGCGGTCGTTTTAATCAGGAAACGCTGGATGCAGATGTTGACGCAATTATTGACTCCTACAGTCGAATTGGTCGTTCAAATGTGACGGTTAACGCAAGTGTGGTTGATTTGGGTGAAAACCGGGTCAATATCGTTTACCAAATATCTGAAGGCGGTCGCACCAAAATCTCCCGCATTGATTTTGTTGGAAACAACTCTTTCAGTGACGGACGCCTTTCAAGCGTTATTTCCACAAAACGCTCTAATTTCCTGTCCTGGCTGTCGCGTAACGATGTTTACGATGATCAGCGTATTGCCGCGGACGAAGAGCAGCTGCGCCGCTTCTACTTTAACCGGGGTTATGCAGATTTCCGCGTGATTTCATCCTCTGCAGATGTCGATCCGGAAAGCGGCAACATTCTGATCAGCTTCGAAGTTGATGAGGGCGAGCGCTATAGTTTTGGCAGCGTAGACATTGACAGTACCATTTCGGGAGTCGATCCGGACGCCTTGGCGCGCACCGTTGCAACGCGTTCTGGCAAAGTCTACAGCGCGGAAGACGTTGAAGATACGCTGATTGCTATGTCCGAAAGCCTGGCGGCGGCCGGCTTCCCATTTGCAGAAGTGACGCCAATCGGTAACCGCAACTTCGAAAACAATACGATCGACGTTTCCTACATTGTTGATCAGGGACAGCGCGCTTACATCGAACGCATCGAGATTGTCGGCAACACGCAGACTCGCGATTATGTAATTCGTCGGGAATTTGACCTTTCTGAAGGCGATGCATTTAACCAGATATTGATCCGGCGTGCTCAAAAACGGCTGGAAGCTCTTGATTTCTTTGAAAGAGTTCAAATCACAACCCGCCAAGGCTCCGCACCTGATCGCGTTGTGGTGGTGGTGCAGGTAGCCGACAAGCCAACCGGCGAGTTTGGTGTGGGTGTCGGCTATACAACAGGCGATGGTGCAAATAACGGCGTGAACTTTGAAGCGTCGATTGCACAGCGAAACTTCCAGGGTCGCGGCCAGGCGCTTAAACTGGCCGTTGGCGGTGGCACGGACCAGCGTACTTACGATATTTCGTTCACTGAGCCTTACTTCCTGGGTTATCGACTGTCGGCGACCTTCCGAGGCTTCCGCAGCACGACCAATTTTGAATCCGAGGATTACGAGAGCGAAGTCACAGGTGGATCAGTAAGTTTCGGTCTGCCAATTACAGACGCTTTGACAGGTATACTCGGCTACAATTATTCACAAACCGAATACACCTATGGCGACGACTGTCTGACGGCTGGCGGCACACCTAATATTGGTGCTGCAGCGTGTAACGTCCCAACCGCCATCGCCAATGAAATCGGCATGACTGGAGCGAGCGACACGTGGACCCGCTCATCCGTCAATTATGGCTTTGTCTATAACACCATCGACAACCGCGCTGATCCCCGCGAAGGCATTTATGTCAAATTGAATCAGGAACTTGCTGGACTGGGCGGCAATGCACGTTTCGTCAAGACAACCGGCGAGGCACGCTACTATCAGACCTTGTCTGAAGAGGCTGAGCTGGTCGGATTTGTCAAGGTCGGCGCCGGCAACATTGTAGGCATGGACCAGAATATCCGGGTCTTTGATAATCTGAACATTGGACCAACACGTCTGCGGGGCTTTGAAGCCAACGGCATTGGTCCGGTCGATGCGGCAGGCAACCATCTGGGCGGCACAACCTATTTCAACGCGACGGCGGAAGCGCAATTTGCATTCCCTGCCGTACCACGAAGCCTCGGCTTCAAGGGCGCGGTCTTTGCGGATGCCGCTACTTTGTTTGGCAGTGATCTGTCAGAAGCTACAACCACATCGACTGATATGAGCTGGCGCGCTTCCGCTGGGGTAAGCTTGATCTGGAACTCACCATTTGCACCGCTGCGTGTTGATTACGCGTTCCCGTTGGTCAAGGAAGACACCGACCAGGAACAGAAGTTCAACTTCTCTGTCGCAACAGCCTTCTAATTTGAGTGTCCGAAAGATCGGACACTCTGGGGCGCACCATCGCGCAGCGTATTTTGTAAAGTGTACCGATTTTGCACGAGTCAGAACCTACTTTTCACGAAATTGTCCAGGAAAAAGCCAATCTTGGATGGCTCGCTCGCAAGCTTGGTTGCTCACTGAACGACTCTTCCGACGCAAAGCGTTCATTTGCGGGCCTGTCGTCGGCATCCAACCCGAAAAAAGATACAGTTACATTTGTTCAATCGACGAGGGGATTGGATCTTGATCGCCTGATAGTGTGCACTGCAATTGTTTGCAATGAAAAAATCAGTGGTCAACTACCAGAGGGCCCGGTTGCGCTGATGGTTACCAATCCGCACACCGCATTTGCTAGCGCAGCACGCGCGCTCTATCCCGCTAGCTTGGGTAATGCCCGCAGGGGGCCGAAGGAAGGCGAATACAAGCTCGTCAATGCAGCTCATATATCCACTACGGCGCGCATTGAACAAAACGTCACCATTGAAGCAGGTGCCGTGATCGGTGCGAATGTTGCCATCGGGGCAGACAGCTATATTGGCGCCAATGCAACCATTGCGGCCAATTGCCAGATCGGCAGAAATTGCTCCATTGGACCCTCAACCAGCATGCAGTACTGCCTGCTCGGCGATGGCGTGACAATACACACGGGCGCGCGCATTGGTCAGGACGGGTTTGGCTTTGTACCTGGTCCTGAAGGCCTTGAGAAAATGCCACAAATAGGCCGGGTCATCATTCAGAACAATGTTGAGATCGGCGCCAACACAACAGTCGATCGCGGAACCTTGGATGATACTGTCATCGGTGAGGGAACCAAGATCGATAATCTGGTTCAAATTGGCCACAATGTCGTCATTGGCCGAAACTGCGCTATTGCCGCATTTTCCGGCATGTCCGGCTCCTCGGTGATCGGTGATGGGTGTCTGATCGGCGGTCGTGTAGGAATTGCGGACCACATTACCATCGGCAATGGCGTGCAACTGGCCGCCACATCCAGTGTGATGAACGATATTCCGGATGGCGAAAGATGGGCAGGAACGCCCGCACAACCCTTCAAGGCGTTCTTTCGTGAGCAGGCGACATTGCGCCGTCTGGCCAAACCCAATAAAACAAACTCATCTGATTAGCGTTTTCGGGGCAAAGACGGGCAAAAATGAACAAAGAAATGATCGTGCAGAATACGGAACTGGATTCGGCAGATTTGCATGAAATAATGCAGCTGTTGCCTCACCGTTATCCGTTGTTGTTGGTGGACAGAATTATCAATATTGACGCCAACCGGTCTGCTGTAGGCATAAAGAATGTAACGTTTAACGAGCCGCACTTTCAGGGCCATTTCCCCGGAGAGCCAATTATGCCGGGCGTACTTATTGTCGAGGGAATGGCACAAACAGCCGGCGCAATTGGTATTCGCGACTTGAATTTGGAGAAGCCTGCCCTGGTTTTCTTCATGACAATAGACAACGTGAAATTCCGCAAGCCAGTGGTTCCGGGCGATGTTCTTGAGTATCACGTCAAACTGCTCAAGCAGCGTGGCAGCATCTGCAAATACGAGTGTGCAGGGATCGTAGCTGGCGATAAAGTCGCAGAAGCACAGGTACAAGCCATGCTTTCACCATCAGACGCCAAGTCCCGGTGAATATCATGGATCCAAAACAGGTCGAGGTTCATCCCTCCGCAGTCGTCGAAAGCGGTGCAGAACTCGCAGCGGGCGTCAAAATCGGTCCTTTCTGTCATGTCGGTTCCGAGGCAAAGCTGGGCGAGGGCGTGGAATTGCTCAGCCATGTTTGCGTGATTGGCGACACAACAGTTGGCGCTGGCTCGAAGATATTCCCGAACGCCGTCATCGGTTCAGATGCCCAGAATGTCGCCTATAGGGGTGAGAAGACTTCGCTTGTGGTGGGCAAGAATGTGCTGATACGCGAGGGCGTCACCATGAACCGCGGCACGGGCAACTCGCGCGGTACAACGATTGTCGGCGATGATTGTATCTTTCTGGCCTATTCCCATGTCGCTCACGATTCCATCGTTGGAAACAATGTCACCTTTGCCAACAACGTCATGATTGGCGGTCACTGCACCATTGGTGAACGCGTGATCATCGGTGGTGGCGCAGGCGTGCATCAATTCTGCACCGTAGGTCACCATGCTTTCATTGGCGGTATTGCGGCAGTCGTCAACGACGTCATTCCATTCGGCATGGTGGTGGGCAGCCGTGCATTTCTTGCTGGCTTGAACCTGGTAGGGATGAAGCGGTCGGGCATGCCGCGCGAAGAAATCAATGCAGTGCGAGCCGCCTACAAGGAGCTTTTCGCCGAAAGCGACAGGACCTTGCGCGAAAAGGCCGGCATGCTCAAAAGCAAGTTCGCGCACAGTGCTGCGGTCACCGACATGCTCGACTTCATTCTAACAGACAGTAAACGCAAGTTCATAACGCCGATCACCGCGCAGAAAACGCGTGATCACGAGGGAATTTAGACATGTCTGCCGGCGGAAACAAAACGCGCGGCAAAACGACCAAGGTCAAACCGCCGGCCTCGCAAAATGGCGACAGAATAGCGCTTGTGGCTGGCGGCGGTACAATTCCTGTCATGGTCGCCAAAAGCCTCTCAGAGGCCGGTAAATCGCCTTTTATTGCCATGTTGGAGGGTGATGCTGACCCTGCACTGAGCATATTTGAGCACATGCATATGTCATCCGCACTGATCGGCAAGCTGATTGCGGAATTGAAAAAACGTCAAATCACCCAGCTAGTTTTGGTGGGAACAGTGCAGGCGAGACCGAAATGGTCGGACTTCCGACCCGATCTGACGACTCTGAAACTCCTCACACGTATCATCAGCGGGTTGAAATCTGGAGACAATGCGCTGCTGTCCAATGTCGTCAACGCCATTGAAGAGGCAGGAATCAAGGTCGTCGGCGTGCATGAAATCTTGCCCGAACTGCTGGCCATCAATGGTGTGATTTCCGGTTCAAAACCAACAAAGACGATGCTGGATAGCATCAGGGTCGGCGCAGATGCCGCAACACGCCTGGGTGCGCTGGACGCCGGGCAGGGCGTTGTGGTGATCGGTCGCCGTATTGTCGCGCTGGAAGGTGCCGAGGGTACCGATCAAATGCTTCTCAGGGTGGCCGACCTGCGCAAGACGGGCAAACTTCCCCAAAAGGCCGGTGGCGTTTTGGTCAAGCTTTGCAAGCCGCAGCAGGACCGACGTATTGATATGCCGACAATCGGCGTAAGAACCGTCCAAAATGCCGCTGCAGCAGGTCTGAAGGGCATTGCGATCCACGCCGGCAGCACGCTGATCAATAATATTGATGAGGTTTGTGCACTCGCAGACCAGCACAACATGTTCATATTTGGCCATCAACCCGAACAAAGTGGCCATTCATGACCAGCGCAAAGAAGACAATTGGCATTGTTGCCGGTGA
>JAHEJF010000457.1 GCA_024639025.1 Ahrensia sp.
GGCATCAAGGTCAAGTTCACGCCCTCAGCGCCCGCAGAATACAATGCGGTACTCAATTCAAAGCTTGATGCCGGCTCAGCAGGTGACATCATTACCTGTCGTCCATTTGATGCGTCGCTTGCCCTTTATGATGCTGGCCATCTCGCTGACCTCAGCGATCTTGGCGGCATGGCAAACTTTTCGGACGTGGCAAAATCTGGCTGGTCCACAGACGATGGCAGCGCGACATATTGTGTGCCAATGGCATCCGTAATCCACGGTTTCATTTACAACAAGGACGCGTTTAGCGAGCTGGGTCTTGAGGTTCCTCAAACCGAAGCCGAGTTCTTTGCCGTGCTTGAAAAAATCAAGGAAGACGGTTCGTACATTCCCATGGCCATGGGTACCAATGACCAATGGGAAGCCGCAACGATGGGCTATAACAATATCGGCCCCAATTACTGGAAAGGCGAGGAAGGTCGCAATGCACTGATCGCCGGCGAGCAGAAGCTGACAGATGAAGGTTGGATAGCGCCATTCAGACAGCTGGCCAAATGGGGTGACTACCTGGGCGACGGCTATGAGGCCCAGACATATCCAGATAGCCAGAACATTTTCACATTGGGCCGTGCGGCGATCTATCCCGCCGGATCATGGGAGATTTCCGGTTTCAATACGCAGGCGGATTTTGAAATGGGTGCATTCAACCCGCCGGTCGCCAATGCAGGCGACACCTGCTACATTTCCGACCATACCGATATTGGCATTGGAATGAACACAGCCTCAGCCAATCCCGAAGCAGCCAAGACATTTCTTGACTGGGTCGCTTCGTCAGAGTTCTCCAACATATTTGCCAATGAGCTGCCTGGTTTCTTCCCGCTTTCAAGCGCAGAAGTGCAGTTGAACGATCCGCTTGCGCAAGAGTTCATCTCCTGGCGTGACAAGTGTGAAAGCTCGATCCGCTCGACCTACCAGATCCTGTCACGCGGGACGCCAAACCTTGAGAACGACACCTGGAACGCTTCGGTTGCCGTTATCAAAGGCGAGGAGTCACCCGAGGATGCAGCAAAGCGTCTGCAAGACGGTTTGGCCAGCTGGTACGCGCCCCAGCAGTAATACATATAGCGTCTCCGTCGCCTTAGGGCGGCGGAGCATTTCGTTCCGCAATCCAACAACCCGCAGGGAGACGTGCTATGGAACATCAATCCAAGCCACGGTTTCGTTCGCATATTGCTGTTTTTTTGGCACCTGCCGTTATCGTCTATTCGGCAGTGATGATCTACCCGCTGTTTAACACGCTCCGCTTGTCGTTTTTCTCTGAAATCGAGCAAGAACGCGTATGGGTTGGATTGCAGAATTTTCAGACACTTTTTGGCGATGCCATCTGGTCTGAGCAGTTCTGGAATGCGCTTGGCAACAACTTCTGGTTCTTCATTATTCACATGCTGGTGCAGAACCCGATCGGTATCGCACTGGCGGCGATCTTATCCTCGCCACGTTTGCGGTTTTCCGCTTTCTACCGTTCAGCGATCTTCATTCCGACTATCCTGTCTTTTGTGATTGTCGGCTTTGCATGGAAACTCATCCTGTCGCCCATCTGGGGCATTGCGCCTGGCATGCTGGACGCAATTGGTCTGAAATTCCTTTACCAGCCCTGGCTTGGGAAAGAGGAATATGCACTGACCACGCTCAGCTTGGTTTCTGTCTGGCAATATGTCGGCATTCCGATGATGCTGATTTATGCCGCCCTTTTGTCCATACCCGATGAAATTCTCGAGGCGGGCGAATGTGACGGCATTACCGGCATGAGCGCATTCTGGAAGATCAAATTGCCGTTGATCCTGCCATCGATCGGCATCATCTCGATCCTGACCTTTGTTGCAAATTTCAATGCTTTTGACCTGATTTATGCGGCCCAGGGCGCATTGGCAGGGCCTGATTTCTCGACCGATATTCTGGGCACCTTCATGTACCGCACCTTCTTTGGTTTCCAATTGCAACTGGGCGATCCGCATATGGGCTCGACCATTGCGAGTGCGATGTTCGGCATCATCCTTGTGGGTGTCTGCATCTACCTGTTCGGCATCCAGCGCCGCTTGCGAAACTACCAATTCTGAGGAGCGAGATGATGAATAAAGCACGTCGCACGCCCGGAACCACTGTTGCAGCCCATGCGGTGTTGATCACCTACACGATCATTGCATTGTTTCCGGTGTTCGTAATTCTGATCAACAGCTTCAAATCGCGCAGGGCTATTTTCCGAGAGCCGATGGCGTTGCCCAGCTCCGAAAGCTTCTCGCTGATCGGCTACGAGACAGTGTTCAAGCAGGGTGACTTCTTTCTGTACTTCCAGAATTCGATGATCGTCACCGTGGTGTCACTGTTCTTGATCCTGCTGTTTGGCGCCATGGCCGCCTTTGCATTGGCTGAATACCGTTTCAAAGGCAACACGTTGATGGGCCTTTACCTCGCCCTGGGTATCATGATTCCGATCCGGATTGGTACGGTTGCGATCCTCGAAATGATGGTCTCGACAGGCCTTGTCAACACACTGACTGCGCTGATCTTGGTCTACACAGCACAGGGCCTGCCATTGGCAGTGTTCATCCTGTCCGAGTTCATGAAGGGTGTTTCGGATGATCTGAAAAATGCGGGGCGCATTGATGGCTTGAGTGAATACAAGATCTTCTTCCGCCTTGTCCTGCCGCTGGTGCGCCCA
>JAHEJF010000039.1 GCA_024639025.1 Ahrensia sp.
GGAGGTGCTTTGCATTTCCAGGGGCGCGAATTTTTGCCAACCCGCCCCAAGGAAGCCATCACGCACGGCATCGCTTATTGTTCAGAAGACCGCAAGCTGGACGGCTTGTTTCTCGGGCGTCCCATCATGGAAAATTTTTCCTCTCCCGCATTGGATGCCATTTCCAGCCGCGGTCTCCTCTC
Organism: Ahrensia sp.; assembly: GCA_024639025.1. GTDB lineage: Bacteria > Pseudomonadota > Alphaproteobacteria > Rhizobiales > Rhizobiaceae > Ahrensia. The sequence goes on from JAHEJF010000039.1 coordinate 183, forward strand.
AAAAGAAAGAGAGCTCACAGTAACCAGGCAGGATGCTGAGAAATTTACAGTTGATCCTGAGCGTCTGCCACAGGAAGCAGGAACCTTGTCTGGCGGCAATCAGCAAAAGGTCGCGCTGGGCAAATGGCTGTCCATCAATCCAAAAGTCATTCTCGTGAATGAGCCCACACGCGGCGTGGATGTGGGAGCAAGAGCTGAAATCTATCAAAAGCTCCGGGATCTTGCCGATGAGGGAGCGGCAATCGTGGTGGCATCAACAGATATCCAGGAAATCACAAATCTGCCCGACAGGATCGTAACATTTTATCGCGGGATTCAAATCGGTGAAATCGATCTTGAAAACATGACTGCAGCTGCGATCCTGGAACAAATCACCGACCCCTTCCATGAAGCTGGTTTGGCCGTGGAGAGAGCGTCATGAGCAATCCGATGATAACGGGCGATCAGGCAAGCCCGAACTTTTTCCAGCGGCTCAACCGGGACTATTCACCGCTCGTCGTTGGCATGGTTGTCATATTTATCCTGGTTTTGCTGTTCGGCGCTGTTACCGCTGACAACTTTCTGACCTGGTTCAATTTCAAAACCATCATCAGGGACGCCGCACTGGTCGGCATTATGGCCATCGGCCTGACCTTTGTAACGCTTTCTGGCAATTTCTTTCTGCTTTCCATGAAGGAAACGGCGGCGCTCAGTATTATCGCATTTGCCACCTGTATGGCTGCCGGGTGGGGATTTCCCGCTTCATTTGTAGTCACAATTGCCATTGCGCTGGTTGCAGGAGCGGCCCAAGGCGTGCTGATCGGACTCGGCGGCAATCCCATTGTTGTAACACTTGGTGCGGCCGGTCTGTTCTTTGGCATTGGTTCCTGGTGGTCCGATAATTTGGTCATCTCATACCGCCGTCCTCACGGCGCAGAGTGGTTGGGAACAGGCTCCTTCATCGGCGATATTCCCAATATCACGGTGGCCTTCATCATCATTGCCATCGTGGCCGAACTGGTCCTGCGATACACAACCTTTGGCAGGCAGGTTTATCTCGTTGGCGCTAACAGGGCGGCCGGCAAGGCAACGGGCCACGAGAATTTCGGCATGGCCATTAAGTGTTGTGCAATCGCAAGCGTCTGCTCGGCTTTTGTTGCGATCGCGTTTTCGGGGCAGGTAAGCTCTGCGCACGTCAACTATTTTTCATCAGAGTTTGGTTCATCGGGCGACATGACGATCATGGTGATTGCCATCGTTATGGTTGGCGGCAATTCGATTATGGGTGGTTACGGTTCGACGCTTCGGACCTCTCTGGGCGCCATATTTATCTCGACGGTGGACAATATGATGGTGCTGCACGGTTTCAACTCAGGTCCGCGTGTTCTGGCAGTGGGCTTGATGATCGTGTTTTCAATCATTGTTTTTGCACTCGTGCGGCGCGGCAGCCGAGCGGTAGAATAGGAGCTGCCCCATGGAAAAAATCAAACACTGGGTGACTGAAAATCCGGATCTGGCTTTTGCCATATTGCTGGCAGTGTGCGTTTACAGCTATTTTGCCGTGACCGAACCCCTGTTCATGACCCACCGAACAGGCTTTGCCATTATGGAACGATTTGCCGTTCTTGGGCTCGTCGGATTGGCGCTCACCCTGTGCATTATTGCAGGAGAGATCGACTTGTCGATTGGCTCCAATGCGGCGCTGGCAGCTGTCATCACTGTCCGGTTTACCGACCAGTTCGGCGCGGTCAACGCCTTGTTAATGGCGCTCACCATCTCGACATTGATTGGCATGATACAAGGCTATTTTATTGCCTATTTGCGGGTGAGGGCGATTGTTCTTACCGTTGGAACACTGATGTTGCTTAGGGGCGTTGCCTTGTTCGCAGCTGAAGAAAAGACCGTCATGTTAACTGATTTCAGGATTCCCGATTTCATCAGCACCAAGATGCTTGGCTATTTTTCACCTGCTTCCTTGCTGGTGATCTTCATGTTTATCGTGGTTGGCCTGTTCATGACATTTACCCGCTATGGCCGCGAAATCTATGCCATAGGCGGCGCACGCAACGAAGCACTTGCGTCAGGCATATCGCTCAAGCGACCGATGATCATCGTTTTCACGATTTCAGGATTTTGTGCAGGTCTTGGCGGTGTGATCATCGGCCTGCGATCAGGCACTGCCCAAGCGCTCGGTTTGCAATATCTGTTGCTGGCAGGGACCGTTGCCGCTTTCATTGGCGGTGTGTCGATCCTTGGCGGCAAGGGAGGCGTGATCGGCGCCGCGATTGGCACACTGACCGTCAACTTTCTCAACACGGGTCTGGTGTTTAATGTGACACCGGCCTTTATGGTTCAGCTTTATCTCGGTGTGCTGCTCTTGATTGTTATCATGTTCCAAACCGGAAGCCGTGTTTTTGACGATATGCAGAGGCGGCGTCAACTGCTCTTTGATGTGGACAATCGACGGCGAATATTGGCCGAAAAAATCGAACATTATCGAAAACAGGTCCCCAGGTAGATTCCGCATATGACAATATGTCCAATTTGGACTAATGTTTCTTCATCGCACCCGATGGGAGAACGAAACCGTGCCTGAAATGCCACAAGCGCTCAAAGCGACGGCGCAACACCGCACCAACAGTCGGTCAAGACCCGAAGGTCCCTTTGAAAGTGCGGATGTTACGCAGGTTCGTGGCGTTTCCGGTGAGGAATTTACACTCTTTCTTGATTTCGTCGACGCACTGGGCGAGGAAGCAGATCGTGTTTTGTCTCTGCGCAGGGGCTATGACGAAACTAAGATGATTACCACTTTGTTGCGTAATCATTTGACCGGAAAGATGACAACGACATCACTGTTGGCCAATTCCTCCGGTCTGGGATACGGCACGGCCATTCGGGCGATAAGCTCGATTGAAGAGCGTGGGTTGCTGTTCCGGAGGCCACGCACCAAAACCGGTAAATCGTTTGCCTTGCATCCATCTGAAAAACTGATCGCTGAATGGCAGGAATATGCGCGCCGCGTACGTGGCACCATTAGCAGCACGCTTGGAATTGGCGCTGCAGGCACAGGCGGAGCGGATGATTATTACTTTGGCTCTTCCTATATCGCCAGCAAAACCATTCCGCCACCGGCGCCACTTGCCAGCAAATTGAACCTGCAGCGTGAATTGCGCGTATTGGTGCATGCCGATCCCACATTCATGGCAATGAATGTTCTCAAGCGGCAGTTCGAAGGTCTGTTTGGTGTGGGTATCAGCAGCCGTGCGCTTTCCATTGATCGTTTGCGCAATGAAATCATCCGGAATTCAAAGCTAAGTACTTCGCGTTACGACCTTATTGCCTGTGACTTGCCCTGGTTCGGTGAGTTGGCGCAAAAGGAAATGCTGATGCCAATTGATGAACTGATTGCTGAGAGCGGTGTGGATTTGCAGGATTTTCACAATGTCGCATTGGCGAGCGCCCGGTACAAAGGCCGTCAATACGGTTTGCCGGTGCAGACAACCCCGGAACTTCTCGTTGCCAGGCGCGATCTGTTCGATGAAGCTGGTTTGAGCATGCCATTTACAATCGAAGACACGCTCAATGCCGCCAGAACGCTGCATCAGAGTTCCTCGAGCCGATCGGGGATCGCCTGGAATGCCGCGCGCGGCACACCTTTGGGCCATTCATTCATGTTCATCATGGGAGCGATGGGACGCCCGTTCCTCAATCTGACAGCTGAGGGTGATGATTTTGATGGCGAATGGGTGGAGGGCGAAAACTATCGCCCAATGCTGCATTCCGAAGAAGCCAGGGCCACTGCTGAGTATTGCCGCCAGTTGCTTGACTACTCGCCCGCTTCCATCCTGTCGATGTCCTGGTATGAACGCGCCCGGGCCTATGCTGACGGTCAAGTGGCGATGGCCTATTGCGCAACCTTGCTTGCACCACTGTTCGAACAGAACACCGATTCACCGGCCCACGGCGTCACAGAATTCCTGCCACACCCCTACGGACCGCGCGGAAAACCCATTGCTCCAGTTGGCGGATACGCACTGGCTATTCCCTCGAACATCGAGCCTGAACGAATTGGTCCAATATGGACGGCTTTGCAGTCGTTAACGTCGCCCGAGACCATCAAACTCTATATAGAAAATGGGAGTTTGGTCAGTCCACGGTTCAGTGTCAGCATGGACCCCGATGTCAGGCGCGTTTCGCCAGTAATATCCATAGTGGATGGTATGGCGCGCACAGGGGTGCTGCAATATTGGCCACGACCGCCAGTTCCCGAGATAACTGAACTGATCGCTATCATTGGCGAAGAAATGCACGACCTTCTGCAGGGCGCGCAATCGGTCAATGCGGCATTGAGGAACGCGCAAAACCGGGCAGACGCATTGATGCGCTCGCGCGGGCATTATTAGACCTGCCCCATATCGACGGGGCTGCAAGGAGAACCCCGATGAGCCAAGCTTTGACGCCCAGAATTCTGCAACCCGGAGACATGGATCCCAACTGGCGTTGGGACAAGCACATTCCTGCCTGGGGTCACACAGCAGTCGATTTTGAGCGCCGGGTCGATCATGATCGTCTGCGCAAATACAGATTGAGCCGCGCCAAGGATGCGCTTAAAAAATCCGGCCTTGGCTCTCTGCTCCTGTTTGACGTCAACAATATTCGCTACGTGTCGGGCACCAAGATCGGTGAATGGGAACGCGACAAGATGTGCCGTTTCTGTCTGCTTTCCGGCGACGAGGAACCTTATGTTTGGGACTTTGGCTCGGCGGCGGTTCATCACAGGGAATATTGCGACTGGCTTGATCCATCCCATATGCGGGCTGGTGTTGTCGGAATGCGCGGGACCATTCCACCTTCCTTCGGGCTGATGAAATACTACGCCGAGGAGATTGCTGGCCTTATCGCGGATGCCGGCATGAGCGACATGCAGGTCGGTGTTGATTACGCCGAGACGGCAATGTTCTTCGCGCTCAAGGAGGCGGGTTTGAACGTTGTCGATGGCCAGCAAGTGATGCTTTCGGCCCGAGAAATCAAAAATGTCGATGAGATCCAGCTCCTCAATCAGGCAGCAAGCATGGTCGATGGTGTTTATCACATGATCTATGAAGAGCTTAAGCCGGGTGTGCGCGAGAACGATATTGTCGCCATGGCCAACAAGATGCTTTACGAAATGGGCTCGGACGACGTTGAGGCAATCAACGCGATCAGTGGCGAGCGGTGCAATCCGCACCCACACAATTTCACGGATCGGTATTTCAGGCCCGGAGACCAGGCCTTTTTTGACATTCTGCAAAGCTACCAGGGGTATAGAACCTGCTATTACCGAACCTTCAATATTGGACGCGCAACATCTGGGCAGGGCGATGCCTACAAGAAAGCCCGCGAATGGCTTGATCTGGCCATCCATGCAATCAAACCCGGCGTGACCACTGACAAGGTCGCCGGACTTTGGCCTGAGGCGCAGGAATACGGCTTTCCCGACGAACTCTCGGCTTTCGGCCTTCAATTTGGACACGGGCTTGGGTTGGCATTGCATGAGCGTCCGATAATCAGCCGCGCTGTGAGCCTTGAGAACCCGATGGTGATCGAAACCGGCATGGTCTTCGCGCTCGAAACCTATTGTCCGGCAGATGACGGCTATTCGGCGGCGCGCATCGAGGAAGAGGTGGTGGTCACTGACAAGGGTTGCCAGGTTATCTCGCTGTTTCCGGCTGAAGAACTGCCAATTGCCAACCGATACTGAGCATCAGACTGCGATTGCTTGCCAGATGTGTTTTCAGATGCGGAACTGATGGATGCCGAAGATAACCAAACCCAACAATGATGACTATATCCGCATGTACACGCAGATGGTGCGCATCCGCGCGTTTGAAGACAATGCGAACCAACTTTATCTATCGGCAAAAATGCCTGGTTTAACTCACATGTATACAGGTCAAGAGGCTGTGGCTGTTGGCATTTGCGAAGCATTGGAGGACCGTGACAAGATTACCTCCACCCATCGAGGCCACGGTCATTGTGTGGCCAAGGGGGCCGACTTTAAACAGATGTTTTGCGAGCTTCTGGGCAAGGAAGAAGGCTATTGTCGCGGAAAGGGCGGTTCGATGCACATCGCCGATCAAAGCCATGGCAATCTTGGTGCGAATGCCATCGTGGGTGGGTCAATGGGCATTGCAACCGGTGCGGCGCTGACCGCCAAGAAACTCGGCAAGGACGACGTTGCAGTTTGCTTCTTTGGTGACGGAGCAACCGCGCAGGGGCTTTGGTATGAAGTCATGAACATGGCAGCGCTTTGGCACTTGCCGGTCATCTATGCCTGCGAAAACAATGGGTATTCGGAGTATACAAAAACCGATGAAATAGCCGCTGGCAGCCTTACATCGCGTGCCGAAGCCTTTGGCATCGAAGCCTTTCAGGTTGATGGGCAGGATGTGCTTGCCGTCAACAAGCTGACACAGCAATTGGTGGCACGGTGCAGGAACGGTGAGGGTCCCTTCTTCATTGAGCTTGAGACCTATCGGTATCACGGCCACCATGTGGGTGACATCAATCGCGAATATTACCGTTCAAGGGATGAAGAGGCCGCATGGCGCGAAAAACGTGATCCCATCACCAATTTCGGGAACTGGCTGCTTAAAGAAGGTGTCGCAGAAGATACTGAGCTAAGCGAAATTCGCAACGCGATAAATGCCGATGCGGAAGCGGCCGTTGCTTATGCGCTGGATGCGCATTATCCCGATTTATCTGAAGTCGACATGCATGTTTTTGCTGCCAATTCAGGCTGAGGATCAATGACAAGAGAACTAACACTGTCAAAAGCTGTCAATGAGGCGCTCGCGGAGGAAATGCGGCGTGACGAGACGGTTTTCATCATTGGCGAGGATGTGGCGGAAGCAGGCACACCGTTCAAGATATTGTCTGGCCTCGTCGAGGAATTTGGTACAGATCGGGTTATGGACACACCGATCGCCGAGCCCGGTTTCATGGGCATCGCAGTGGGCGCTGCTATTACAGGTACCAGGCCGGTTGTGGACCTGATGTTTGGCGACTTTCTCTATCTGGTCATGGACCAGCTTTGTAATCAGGCGGCCAAAACGCACTATATGTCCGGCGGCAAATTAAATGTCCCGCTTGTTTTGCGCACCAATCTTGGCGCCACGCGCCGTTCCGCCGCGCAACACTCACAATCACTGCATGCGCTTGTTGCTCATGTCCCTGGTTTAAAGGTTGCACTGCCATCTTCTGCCTATGAAGCCAAGGGGCTGCTCAAAACCGCGATCCGCGACAATAATCCAGTCGTCATTTTCGAAGACAAATTGATGTATCAGGATACGGCAGTCGTGCCAGAGGAGGAATACCTCATTCCGTTTGGCGTCGCCAACATCAAGCGAGAAGGCCGGGATATTACACTGGTTGCGACGTCCTCCATGGTTCAAGTGGCGGAGGCTGCTGCTGACATACTTGCAGCAGAAGGCATAAGTGCCGAAGTCATTGATCCGCGCACGATCGTTCCGCTTGATGAAGACACGATCCTCAATTCTGTGCGTAAAACTTCGCGCGCGATGGTTATTGACGAAGGTCATCAGAGTTTTGGTGTGACCGGGGAAATTGCCAGTCGTATCAGCGAGAAGGCATTTTACCATCTCGATGCGCCGGTGATCCGCATGGGAGCAATGGATGTCCCGGTGCCGTTCTCGCCGGTTTTAGAGGATATCACCGTACCGACAGCGCAGGGCGTTGCGGACAATGCTCGAAAGTTGGTGCGCGGGGAGTTAGTACATGGCGCATGAAGTGATCATGCCCGCACTCGGTATGGCGCAAGACACCGGCAAGCTTGTAAACTGGCTTTTGAGCGAAGGTGATCAGGTCAAGACCGGAGACATTCTTTTTGAAGTAGAAACCGACAAATCAACCATGGAAGTCGAGTCGCAAGCCGACGGCTATCTGCACGGCATTTCGGCGGATGCCGGCGATGATGTTCCTGTTGGTCAAGTCATCGCGTTGATTTCGGATACGCCGGGCACAGGCGAACGCATTCTGCCGGCTACCAAAGAAGCGGAGCCAGCGACAACCGAGCCCGAAAAGCCGACGAAAAGTCCTCCTGCAGAGGCATTGGCGTTGCGGAGCGAAGACGTGCCGGCGGCCCCGGTCGCACCGACCAACAAGATTTTGGCATCGCCCAAGGCCAAGCGCCTCGCTTCAGAAATGGGACTGGATCTGGCAGATCTGGCGGCTGCCGGACATCCACAACCCTATCATGTGGCTGACATCGAACGCCTCAAGAGCCTGCAGCCCCATTCACAAGCGGCCTCCTGCTTTTTGGCTTTCGAAGTTGATAAATGCGGCGTGCGAGATTTTCTGGAGTGGATGCAGTCGCAGGGCGGCATCGTGCTCGATCTCAAACATGTTTGGATCAGCTTCGCTACCGCCAGCTTGCGCCATGCGAAAGGCATTGATGGGGAAGCCGTCATAACCGAATTCACCACGCTTGATGGACATTCGTCTACCTATTTGAACGCAGACAGGCAGCGACTTTCATCACTTGATGACACCGAAGATGCGGTTACACCGGATATTATAGTCAGAGACATCACGGCCAGTTCGTTCACCCAGGTTCGTCTCGGCGCAAGCAAGGCACCGACGCTGACCATAGCCCAGACAGAAAGCCGTTACATGCTGACCCTGGAATTCTCATCCCAACAATTGGACGATGAACAGGCGATCGCTCTTGCGAACGACTTTTGTGCACGCATGACCAACCCCCTCCAACACGTTATATGAGGCCCAATTCGCCATGGAGCAGACTGATCTTTACATAGACGGAAACTGGGTTGCCGGACATTCTGGCGAACGGTTTGATGTGCTCAATCCAGCAACTGAAGAAGTGATTGCGTCAGTAGCATCGGCTGAAATTGAGGATGCCAACAAGGCGCTCGATGCAGCAGAATCTGCCATGAGCGAGTGGAGAACCCGGACACCGCGCCAACGCGCGGAAGTCTTGCGCAAGGCTTTTGAACTTTTCACAGCACGTCTGCCCGAGTTTGCACGCATTATCACGCTTGAGAACGGTAAGGCGGGCGTCGACGCAATGGGCGAAGCAACCTATGCGGCCGAGTTTTTTCGCTGGTTTTCAGAGGAAGCTGTCCGCGCTGACGGTCTGATCACCCATGCGCCTGCATCGGGCGCACGCATTGTCGTGCAGCACAAGCCGGCAGGTATCGCGGTTCTGGTAACGCCCTGGAATTACCCGGCAGCAATGGGTACGCGCAAAATTGCGCCCGCGCTGGCTGCGGGGTGCGCCGTTATCATCAAACCGGCATCAGAGACGCCACTGACCATGCTGGCCTTGATGCCGCTTCTAGAAGAGGCGGGCTTGCCCCCGGGTTTGGTCAATGTACTGCCATCAAGAAAGACTGGCGCTCTGGTTGATCACATGCTGCATGACCCGAGAGTGAGGGTCGTTTCGTTTACAGGTTCAACGAATGTTGGGCGTAAATTGTTGCGCTCGGCCGCTGATCAAGTGCTCAAACCAGCCATGGAGTTGGGCGGCAATGCACCGCTGATCGTCTTTGAAGACGCTGACATTGATAAGGCGGTTGAAGGCGCGCTCCTTGCCAAAATGCGCAATCTGGGAGAGGCTTGCACCGCCGCGAACAGATTTTACGTGCATGACAATGTGCTAAAGGAATTCAGCGAAAAATACACGCAAGCCATGGCAAAGCTCAAAATCGGCAACGGCCTGGACAATGATGTTGATGTCGGCCCTTTGGTCAACGCGGAAACACGTGACAAGGTGGCAGCGTTCGTCGAAGATGCGGTGGCCAAGGGTGCCAAGATTCTGCTGGGCGGC
>JAHEJF010000458.1 GCA_024639025.1 Ahrensia sp.
ATCGTCTCTCCGTACTCGCGGGTAAAATCGCGAAACCCCCCATCAATACCTTGACGCAGATCGCGCAAGGACTCTCTCTCCATTTCTGGAAATTCATCATACCAGGCCATAAAAACCTATTCCCCCAAATTTGTCTGCTTCATGCAAAAAGGCGCGTGAACCGGAATTCACGCGCCATATGATTTAATTGCCCAATCAACCTTTGATTTTTTCGGCAACTTCAGGCGAGACCCACTGGGTCCAGAGATCTTCGAAGTTCTCGATAAAATACTCCGCACCGTCTTCGTTGGTGCCTTGCTCATCGTCCATCCAGGCCAGAACCTTGCCAACAGTTTGGTTGTCCCACTGACGACCCTTCAAGTAATCCATCGCAACCGCATTTTTCTCGGAGAATTCCTTGGTCACGACAGTGAAGACTTCGGATTTGACCCACGCGTTAGTTTTGGGACTCTCGCACTCGGGATTAACCGTGCAGTTATCCCACTCGGCCTTATCATGCGGTACTTCACGATCGAGCAGCACCATTTCATACTTACCCAAAATGGCAGTTGGCGCCCAGTAATAGCCAAGCCAGCCTTCCTCCCGGCTGAACGCCTTGGCAATCGAACCGTCGAGACCAGCAGCGGAGCCCGGATCGACCAGTTCGAAGCCTGCCGCCTCGCCGTCACGTGCATTAAAAAGGTTGCTATTGATGGTTTGGCAAGCCCAACCTGAAGGACAGCCAAAAAACGCGCCTTTTGAATCGTCTTCACCGCCGGGGAACAGTTCCGGCTTTGCCAGCGCATCGCTTACTGTTTTGATATTGTGCTCGTCGGCAATGTATTTTGGTACCCACCAGCCTTCAACGCCACCTTCAGTAAGAATTTCGGCTGCAATCACAAGTGATCCTTCTTCAGCTGCCTGATCCAGCAGGTCGCGGAAAGCGTTCACCCACAATTCAGGAGCGATGTCCGGCTCACCTTTTTCGTTCATTGATGTAAACGTTGGCACTGTATCGCCGGAGACCAGCTCCACGCTACAGCCATATCCTCTTTCGAGTATGATCTTGTCGACCTGTGCAGCTACGCCAGCAGAAGCCCAGTTCATCTCAGCCATTGTCACATCTCCGCAATCGGCAGCCTGCGCAGATCCTGAAATCGCAGCAAAAGCAACGCCAGCTAGAAGTGGCAAAAGTGTCTTTTTCATATTGTCGTTTCCTCAATTTTTTACTGACCAGAATTATTCCGTGTCTTTTTCAATGCGGCAAAACTAACGACTGAGCAAGCAGAGTCAAATTTCACGTAGAAAAGGTGAGCGTTGAATTTCAATCCATGTTGGATGACCTCGGGTAAGATAAACCGGGCGCCGAGGAGTGTTTAAAGTGCTCGAGAAATGTTTGGACCTTGGCCGAACGGTGCAAGTCGACATGGGTGACAATCCAGATGGGTACTGCCCACTCTTCACGCAGGGGCAGAATTTCTATCAGATTCGGGTCATCTCGCGCTGCTTCGACCGGAGCAAAATACATTCCAATCCCTGATGCGAGCGCGACACGCATGACGTGGTTTTGGTTGGCCCTGAACTTGAACTGCTCATCATCAACGGTCTCTCGCAGCCAAATATTGAATGGCGCACGCGATGCCCCACCACACCTGCCAATGAAGCGATGACCATTCAACTGCTTCTCGGATGTTGGTCGTCCAAACCGCTCGACATATGATTTGCTGGCATAGAGTGCCAGATCAATCGTTTCATAGTGCCGCACCACATTGTCCGGATCATCGGGCTTTGACCCAACCCTGAACGCTACATGCGCTTCGCCATATTCAAGCTTCATCACAGAATCAGTCGTCGAGAGTTGGACACTGATATCCGGGTGCAGACTGCTGAAGGCGGCGATTCGAGGCAGGATATGGGGCGCAATATCTTCGACGGTCGTAATGGTGATTTCGCCGCTGAGCGACTCGGATTGACCTTTGGCAAGCCTGGTCAGCTGGCCAAATTGCTCGTCGGTCGCATTGGCGATACGCAAGAGTTCCAGGCCAAGTTCAGTCGGCGTAAATCCCCGAGCGTGACGTTGAAAAAGCTTGGCGCCCAGTTGCGCTTCAAGGTCATCAATGTGCCGTGTCACCGTTGCGCGATGAACCCCTAAAGCATCTGCAGCTGCGCTGATTGTGCCAAGTCGTGCGACCTGGGCCGCGGTCCTAATTTCGTTCCAATTGTTCATGTTCGATGTCGCATAAACGCGCATAAAGTGCGCTTTTTGATATCTATAACTTATTTATGCAATATGCAAGAAGTCCCCCTAACGACAACCAACCGAAGAGATTCTCCCATGAAAATCCTCGCTTTCGCTGCAAGCAACAGTAAGCAATCAATCAACAGGCAATTGGTGGCCCATGCCGCCAGCGTTTTTCAATCTGAAATAGATGAGGGCGCTGAAATCGAAATTCTTGACTTGAATGACTATGAAATGCCGATTTATTCGATCGACCGTGAAAAAGAGGAAGGAATTCCGGATGCTGCACGGCGGTTCTTTGCCAAGATCGGAGAGGCTGATGCACTGCTGATTTCCTACGCAGAACACAACGGATTTTACACCGCAGCATACAAGAACATCTTTGATTGGGCTTCCCGTATCGACATGAAGGTCTTTCAAAGCAAGCCAATGGTGATCATGTCTGCTTCGGCAGGACCCAATGGTGGTGCCAATGTG
>JAHEJF010000459.1 GCA_024639025.1 Ahrensia sp.
AATGATCAATTATGGTCCCGAGATGCTGGAGCCAATTGTCGACCAGGTGGCTGAAAGGGTTCGTGCCTCTGATCCCCAGTTTGCCTTCACAGACGCAGCCCGTCAGGACCTGCTTGAGACACTGACAGCTCTCATCCCCGTGCTGCAGCCGCTTATGTGGACATTGATCCTTGTCGGTAATTTGTATCTGGCGCTGCGCATTACGCGCGCATCCGGGCAATTGCGACGCCGAAAAGACGACTTTCCAAACACGATGCGCATGCCGAAGATTTCTTTGGTTATCTTCGCCGTCGCGCTGCTTTTATCGATGTTGTCGGGCAGCATCGGACTGATCGGCTCTGCGATTTCGGGCGGCATGATCGCCGGATTTACACTTGCCGGATTTGCGATGTTTCACGCGATTTCCCGTGGAAAACCTTGGCGGACGCCTGCGCTTGTCATGGTCTATGTCGGAACATTTTTCATGTTCCTGCCCGCATTCATCCTATTTCTGATCGGCCTGGTCGCGTCAGCGCGCACCCAGCCGCTCTCAAATTTTCCCAATCAATCAACTTGAAGGTTCCATGAAAGGTTCAAAATCATGAAAGTCATTCTACTCGAACGTATCGCCAAACTGGGTGGTATCGGTGATGAAGTTGCCGTAAAAGACGGCTTTGCACGCAACTTCCTTTTGCCATCAGGTCGCGCATTGCGTGCCAATACGGCAAACCGCGAACGCTTTGAATCTGAGCGCGCGGATATCGAAGCACGCAATGAAGAGCGCAAGTCTGCTGCAACTCAAGTTTCCGCAGGCCTCAACGGCCAAACATTTGTTGTGGTGCGCTCCGCCGGCGAAACCGGCCAATTGTACGGTTCTGTATCAACACGCGATATTTCGGAATTCCTGACTGCCGAAGGCCATCAGGTTGCCCGCAATCAGGTTGATCTCAAAACACCGATCAAGACCATTGGCCTGGTCGATGTTGCCCTGACACTTCACCCTGAAGTTGAGACGCAAATCACACTGAATATCGCCCGTTCAGAAGACGAAGCAGAGCGGCAGGCCAGCGGTGAAGACCTGTCTTCAGCCGATGCAATCTATGGTGAAAACGAAGAGAAGTTTGAATCACTTGCTGATCATGAAGATGAGGATGATGATCGTCCGCGCAGTGACGAAGAAACTGAAGCTGCTGCAGAGGAAGCACCAGTCGAAGAAGCTGCTGCAGAATAGAATCTGCACTAATGAAGCAACCCGGTTTGCATTCGCAGGCCGGGTTTTTTCGCGCCTTGATTCAACCTGGAAGTCAAACGAAATGTGCTATGATCTGGCGATTCGTTTTCCACAGTGTCTTTTTTGCCTGTGTAAGAGTGTGAAGAATCACCCGTTTAAAATTTTATTTGATTTTGTGCGTGGCGAACGCTTTCACCATCGAAAAATCTGCCGCATAGATTGCACGCAATCAGGAGAAAGAAATGTCAGATCCGGCGCGGAAATTGGAGCCAGTCAACGATGATCCAAGTCCGCTATACAGAGAAGCCCCCGGCAACATCGAAGCCGAGCAAGCGCTTCTGGGCGCCATCCTTGTCAACAATGATGCCTTCTACCGTGTCTCTGACTTCCTGAAGCCCGAACATTTCTACGAGCCCCTGCACCGACAGATATTCGAGGTATCCGGGCAACAGATCCGCATGGGCAAGACGTCCAATCCGGTGACGATCAAAACTTTCCTTCCTGCCGATGAAAAGCTGGGGGAGATCACGGTTGCACAATATCTAGCGCGCCTGGCTTCCGAAGCCGTCACCATCATCAATGCGGAGGATTATGGCCGGGCGATTTATGACCTGGCAATCCGGCGGGCCCTGATCGGTATTGGCGAAGACATGGTCAATATCGCCTTTGATGCGCCGGTTGAGATGCCGCCGGGCGAGCAGATCGAAGATGCCGAACGTCGGCTGTTCGAATTGGCTGAGACTGGCCGCTATGACGGCGGTTTCCAGCCGTTCAATGATGCAGTGCGAACCGCAATCGACATGGCCAATGAAGCCTATCAGCGTGATGGAAAGCTTTCCGGCATCGCCACTGGTCTGCAGTCTCTCGACAACAAGATGGGTGGGCTTCAGCGCTCTGACTTGATTGTTCTGGCTGGACGACCCGGCATGGGCAAGACATCGCTGGCGACCAACATTGCCGCCAATATTGCTGCAGCCTATCGTGGTGAGCAACAGGCCGATGGCACTGTGAAGGCCACCAATGGTGGCGTTGTTGGCTTCTTTTCCCTGGAGATGTCCGCCGAACAATTGGCAACACGTATTTTGTCTGAATTTGCCGAGGTTTCTTCATCCAAAATCCGCCGGGGCGAGATCGATGAAGAGGATTTCGAAAAGCTGGTGACACGCGCCAACCAATTGCAGAAGCTTCCGCTCTATATCGACCAAACAGGTGGCATCTCGATTGCGCAGCTTGCCGCCCGCGCGCGCCGGTTGAAGCGCCAGAAGGGTCTGGACGTGATGATGGTCGACTATATCCAGTTGATGACGGGTTCTTCGAAAAATGCCGGCAACCGCGTGCAGGAGATCACGGAAATCACCACAGGCCTGAAAGCGCTGGGCAAGGAGCTTAACGTACCCATTGTGGCCCTCTCCCAGCTCTCACGACAGGTTGAAAGCCGCGACGACAAGCGACCTCAACTCTCTGATTTGCGTGAATCAGGTT
>JAHEJF010000460.1 GCA_024639025.1 Ahrensia sp.
AAGCGCGGCAAGCAAAGATTCAAACGCCAATAAGCACGCTGAATCCGGCAATACCAATGGCGGTATTGCGCAGGTAACTCAAATAAATATTTGCTGTGTCGTTTTCAAGGCAATAATGGGCAATTATTGCCAACTTCTTGAAAATGCTTGTAAAAGCTGCACCATATCATCGGGTGGATTGGCTGTGAATTCGACAATCTCACCCGATTTCGGGTGTTTGAACGCAAGCATTTTGGCATGCAGTGCCTGTCGCTTGAAAGACAATGCTTCTGATTTTGCCGGTTCTGGCAGTGTTTGAGCCTTTGTTTTGAAGCCTGAACCGTAGATTTGATCACCAATGAGCGGATGGCCGATATGGGCCATATGAACCCGAATTTGATGGGTTCTACCAGTCTCCAATACACAATCAACCAGGGACGCGCTCCAATCAGTGCCGTCCTTGGGTCCAAAACGCTTGATTATCAGGGCATGGGTCACGGCCCTGCGCGCATCGGGCCGGTTTTCGCCGACAACAGCCTGTTTGGTGCGATCATTGTCGCTGCGCCCCAGAAATGTTTCTACAGTCAGTTTTTGTTGAGGTGGCGCGCCCCAAACCAGTGCCGAATAGATACGGCGCATGGCGCCAGTTCTGCCATGGTCGGCGAATTGAGAAGATAGATGGCGATGGGCCAAATCGTTCTTGGCAACCACCATCACGCCGCTGGTTTGCTTGTCCAGGCGGTGGACGATGCCCGGGCGCTTTACGCCTCCAACGCCCGACAATGTATCGCCGCAATGATGGATGAGCGCATTGACCAAGGTGCCTGACAAGTTGCCCGCACCCGGATGTACAACCAGTCCAGCCGGTTTGTTGACGACGATCAAATCCTTGTCCTCGAACAAAATGTCGAGGGCAATGTCTTCGCCTCGCGGGGCTGGGTCACCTGCTTCAGGCACCTCAAACAAGGCCTTGTCGCCAAGCAATACTTTCTTCTTGGGCTCGACTACCTTTGTGCCATTAAGCAGGACATGTCCCTGTTCTATGATCGCCTTGATGCGGTTGCGGGACAGATTTTCGTCTGTCACAGCGGCCAGCCATTGATCGAGCCGCAGGCCATCATGCTCTTGATCGACAATGAACTCTTCCATTTTCCGCCAACCCTGTTAAGTGAGCGCGATGACGTTTTCAGCGACTTTCAACCAGATTGCTTCAATCTGAACTGAAATTGCATTAGAGCCAACGAGCGGGCTTTCAGTCGCACCCATAATATAATGAGTTTGATTTGGCTATGAATGAACAGCATCTCGATATCGAGGAAGAAAAGCCGCTGGATCCGGCGGCTGAAAAGCTTCGCCGGAAAATGCTGCGCTTGATGGTGATCTCACTCGGGTCGATGTTTATTGGCATTTTTGCGGTACTGTTTGCCATCGTCTACAAAATGAACAATTCGGCTGTGGCGTCTAATTCAATTGAAGCGAGTGTTAGCCTGCCAGATGGTTTTGAAATTCAGGAAACAAGACTCGGCGACGATGTCATTCTGTTTCGGGGTTTGACTTCCCAAGGATCGAAGCGCGTTCTGATATTTGATGCGATAAGCGGTCAATCGCGCGGAATGATCGAAATTAAGTAAAATTGCTTCAGAAATTTCGATTGGTTCCAGCAATTTGACTGATTTGGCTACAATGAAATCGAATTTGTCACGATGACAATGCAATGAGCTCTTTACAATGAGCTTTTGACAGCGTTTGATGCATTCCGTTGGTCTTTGGTATGGCCCAAAGCAGCGACCTGCGTAGGGGGTTGCAGGAACGGAGTAGAATGACGATATCCAGAGGTGCGTCCGTTAAATTCGATAGCGTACAGAAAAGTTATGATGGCGAGAATCTCGTCGTAAAGAATCTCAATCTAGATATTGCCCGTGGTGAATTTCTCACCATGTTGGGGCCTTCTGGCTCCGGAAAAACAACTTGCTTGATGATGCTGGCTGGTTTTGAACCGGCTACTCACGGCGAAATCTATCTCAACGATAGCCCGATCAACAATGTGCCGCCGCACAAGCGCGGCATCGGCATGGTGTTTCAAAACTATGCATTGTTTCCGCATATGTCGGTTGCCGAAAACCTCGCATTTCCATTGAAGGTGCGTGGTATGGGCAAGGCCGAGAGTGAGGAACGCATCAATCGGGCGTTGGATATGGTGGAACTGGGCGCCTTTGGCAACCGCCGCCCAGCTCAGCTTTCCGGTGGGCAGCAGCAGCGTGTCGCGGTTGCCCGCGCACTGGTGTTTGATCCTGAACTGGTGCTGATGGATGAGCCGCTCGGTGCTCTGGACAAGCAATTGCGCGAGCAAATGCAATATGAAATCAAACATATTCATGACAATTTGGGCGTTACAGTTGTTTATGTGACGCATGACCAAACCGAAGCACTGACCATGTCAGACCGCGTTGCGGTGTTCAATGATGGCATTATCCAGCAATTGTCACCGCCTGATGTGCTTTATGAAAGTCCGGACAACTCGTTCGTTGCGCAATTTATTGGTGAAAACAACAAGTTATCTGGCGAAGTCGTTAAAGTTGGCAAGCAAGATTGCGATGTCAAACTGGCAGACGGCAATGTCGTAAAGGCCGACCCGGTCAATATTTCCGGTGTTGGCGACCGGACCATGATCTCGCTCCGGCCCGAGCGCATTGAAATTGCTCC
>JAHEJF010000461.1 GCA_024639025.1 Ahrensia sp.
CCGGCCATGAAGTTTTCACCGGAGATGTGTTCGTTGAATATGGGGTCCATGAATTTCTCCTTTCACCCACTGGCAAAACGTTATGACGAGTGGAAATTCGACTGGGAGAAGGAATATGTTGAGAATTCCGACACCTATATTTTCCGCAATACATTCCGCGACATAAAAACCGTGTCTGACAATCTAAGCCCACACAACATCAAGTTCGAGCATGAATGCTATGATGTCGGGCACCTCTATAATCTTAAATTCTGCATGGACACAGGACTTTTCAAGGCACCGATCTTCATCCAGTTCATTTTCGGAATCCTCGGCGGAATTGGACCCGAGGTCGACAATCTGATCTTTATGAAACGGACTGCTGATCGACTGTTTGGCGACGACTACCGGTGGTCAGTGCTTGGCGCAGGTGGTGCACAGATGAGTTTGGCCACAACAGCCAGTCAGATGGGTGGCAACGTTCGTGTGGGCCTTGAAGACAGTCTGTTCATTGAGCGCGGCAAATTGGCAAAAAGCAATGCGCAGCAAGTCAAAAAAATCCGCCGCATTGTTGAAGATTTGGGCAGCGAGGTGGCCAGTCCCGATGAGGCAAGGGAAATGCTTGATCTGAAGGGCGGAGATCGCACAAATTTTTAGCGCAACGCAAGCGGGACGAGGCAAAGATGCTCAAGCTGTATAATGGTTCAACCAGTGTTTGTTCGGTGAAGGTCCGTGTGGGTTTGGCCGAAAAGGGAATTGAGTGGGAAGATGTGCTCCTGAATCTCCCAAAAGGAGAACAGCACGACCCCGAATACCTAAAACTCAATCCCAATGGAGTTGTTCCGACCTTGGTCGACGATGATGTCATCGTCATCGAGTCGAGCGTAATCCTGGAATATGTCGATGCGCTGAGCAGCAAGAACACCCTGATGCCCAGCGACAAGGCGGCAATGGCAGAGACAAAGGTCTGGCTTGTGCGTTGCCTGGATATTCATGCCGCCATCAATACCATGACCTTTTCAACCGTCATGCGCGACAAAATCCTGGCCAACAAAACGCCTGAAGAAATCGAAGCATCCATCGCCAAAATGCCGATTCCAAAAATGGCCGCCAAAAGACGGGATCTGATTGAAAATGGCACCGATTCACAACATGTGCTGAGTGACTTTTTTACCCTTCGGCGCATGTTCGACGACATGCAGGCCGCGCTTGAAAAATCAAAGTGGCTGACCGGAGATCAAATCGGTTTGGCCGATGTGGCAGTTGTCGCCTATGTGGATCGACTTGAACGATTGGGCATGGAGGGTCTTTGGCAAGAACGAACACCTAAAGTCGGCCAATGGCTTAAAGCAATGCAGGCGCGGCCAAGCTATGCGCGCGCGCTCGAGCGATATGTTTCGGCGGAAGAAAGTGCGGCGACAAGGGCAGCTGCACAAAAGCACTGGCCAAAAATCAAGCAATCCTGGGAGGCATTTCTACGTCAATAATCAAGCCGTCACATGGGCAGCAACATGCGCGCGCATATGCGCTTTGAAATCTGCCATCAGCTTGTTCTCTTCACGTTCAATCACAGAGATCATACTGACGACCTGATCAGGATTAGGCAGATCAAAGGGCAGAACCGCCAGCCCGCTTTGGTCTCCAATCTTGATTGCGTGCCGAGGCAGGACCGTCAGAAAATCCGTACTGCGAAGAAGCTCAACAACCGCTCCAGCGGATTCACTTTGGAAGGCGAACCGAACACTTTGGACACCAACCAGTTTCAACGACTCTTCCATATCTGAACGCAGAACACTGCGCTCTGGGTGTCCTATCCATGTGGCATCTTGCAGATCGCTGATATCGATCCTGTTTTTTTGCAGAAGCGGATGGTCCACACGTCCCACAATGACATTCAAGTCGCTGTAGAGAGGTTCAACGATCAATTCGGCATTATTGGGATTAACAAACCGGCCCGGAACAATAATTAGGTCGATCTGGTTTTGAAACATGCGCTCCTGCAAGCCTGTATAATAATCAGGAATGAGGTCGACCCGAATAAGCGGTCGCTCGGGCACAAAACTGGCGAGCGCTTCGGCAACAAGTTTTGCACATAGGAAGGGTGGCGCGCCGATCTTCAGCACGCCAAAAAAGCCCCGCGCGCCAAAGTCCACAAATTCAACCGCACGTAGACGGGCCGTTCTGATTGCACGCCCCTGATTGGACAACTCATTGCCAATCGGTGTTGGCTTGAGAGGTCGGCTGGTGCGCGCGAATAGCGGCATCCCGATTCGGCGCTCCAATGTGCTGATCATTCGGCTCAGCGCCGGCTGCGATGTACCAATCTGCTTGGCCGCCTCTTGCAGCGTGCCAACGTCGACAATCACAGACAATTGCTCCAAATGGCGCGGGTCTATCAACATATCAAGATCATATACTAAATTACCAAAAAAGCATTGGACTGTTATGTTACAATAGTCAATTATCTTCTCAAAGGACGGCCAATAATTGGCCCCAAATGTGTTTGGGAGGACACCATGAAAATCAAAACAATGTTCCTTGGACTGGGCAGCGCAATCGTCCTGTCTTCAATGCCAACACTGGCACAGGCCAAGACCCGTCTGATCGTCAATTGCTTCTGGCCGCCGCAGCATTTTGTCTGCCAAGAGATTCTGCCAGGCTGGCTCGAAGAAGTTGAAAAGGTCACTGAGGGTCGTGTGGTC
>JAHEJF010000462.1 GCA_024639025.1 Ahrensia sp.
CTTGTTCATGCACTGCCTTCCAGCCCATCGCGGCGAAGAAGTAACGGACGATGTCATGGACGGACCTCAATCGGTCGTTTTCGATGAAGCTGAAAATCGTATGCACATGCACAAGGCGATCATTGAATGGTGCCTGACAGCACCTAAATAAATACAATTCGAAATGCCGATTATTCGCCGTGCTGGTTAAGTGCGGATCAGTGATAAGCCATGACACAGATTAATGTAGCTGAAGGTGCGCTCGCACCCGCAAAAATTGATGAAGCCATTCCGTTCCAGATCGATGGTCTGGATGCACGTGGCCGCGCGGTCTTGTTGGGGCCGGCGTTGACACAGATACTGGGCAGGCACGACTACCCAGAACCGGTTGCCCGGTTGCTGGGGGAAATGGTCGTACTGACTGTGCTGCTGGGCACTTCGCTCAAATTTTCCGGCAAGATGATCATCCAAACACAGACCGACGGACCGGTTTCCTTGCTGGTTGTCGACTTTGTTGCGCCCGATGCGATACGGGCCTATGCGCGCTTTGACGCTGACAAAGTTGCAGAGCACGTCAGTTCAGGTAAAACGCAACCCAGTGAAATGCTGGGAAAGGGGCTTTTGGCCCTTACCCTTGATCAGGGCGAATATATGAACCGTTACCAGGGCATGGTTACACTGGATGGGTCATCGCTTGAGGAAATTGCAAGAAATTACTTCCGGCAATCAGAGCAGATTCCGACAGAAGTCCGCATGGCCGTCGGAAAGTTGACCGAGCGCAGCGAAGACGGTGCAGTCAGAACAACCTGGCGCGCAGGCGGGATTCTAACCCAGTTTCTGCCGGAATCAGAGGATCGGATTCGCCAGCGGGATTTGCATCCCGGAGATGTTCCAGAGGGTGCAGAGCTCCCATCAATGGACATTGATGACGATGATGCTTGGGCGGAAGTAAAGGCATTGATGGGTACCATTGACGACAAGGAATTATTGGATGAGCAATTGGGCGCCCACGGTGTGCTTTACCGCCTTTTCCACGAACCGGGCGTCCGCGTTTTTGACGGTCAAGGCGTGGTCGATCGCTGCAGCTGCTCGCGCGACAAGGTAGCCAATGTGCTCAAGTCATTCTCGGCAGAACAAAGAGAACAGTCCGCAGAAAACGGCAAAATTTCTATTGTTTGCGAGTTTTGTTCGGCAGCTTACAGTTTTGCGCCAGATGAAGTAGACTAGAGCAAGACGTTCAAGATGAACAATAATTAACTTGCCTGTCGACTGTTTCGCCTTAGTTTCTAAGGTACGGAGAAGAGGCATATGCTCAAGACGGTTGAAGAATCAGTAAAAGATCCGCTTGCAGAAGTCGCATCGGATCAGGAGACTGGCACGAAGCGCAGCGTGCTGGTTACGTCAATTCGTGCGATTATTCAGATTGCCTTGATGGTCGGCGTGATCGCAGGCGCCGTCATTGCAATGAACCAGCTGATCGCTGCAAAGCCTGAGCGATCCGGAAGGCCTCAATTTGAGGTCGTTCTTCCGGTACAGGCCGCGCCCGTGCAGCTTTCTGATCAGCGTCCGATGGTCCGTTTGTTTGGCGAAATCGCCGCCGCGCGTTCAGTTGATATCCGCACATCGGTTGCTGGTGAGGTTGTCTCCGTCAATCCGGGCTTGAGCGCCGGCAGCTTTGTGGAAGCTGGCGAGGAACTGTTTGCCATTGACCGGTTTGACTTCGAAACGGCTTTGGCAGAAGCGGTTGCCAATTTGGCTCAGACTGACGCCACGATTGTTGAAAACAACGCCAATATCGCCTCAGAGAAAGCCCAACTGGCATTTGCTGAAAGTCAGTTGGAACTGGCCAGATCCGATCTGGAGCGGGCCACTCAATTGCGCCAACGTGGTGCGCTCACCCAAAAGCAGGTCGATGATCGTCAACTGGTGGTCAGCCAACGCGATCAGGCCGTTGACCAGCGCCGCAATAACATTGCGATCGCCGAAGCGCGCCTGGCGCAACAAATGGCAGCCCGGCAGCGTCTGGAACTGGCGGTGCAGCGAGCCGAACGCGATCTGGGCAACACCGTTGTCACAGCGCCGTTTACTGGTGTGGTTCGGTCCTCAAGCGTCGAGATCGGTCGCATTGTCTCTGCCAGCGACGTAGCTGTTTCAATGTATGACAAGGATGCGCTCGACGTGCGCTTTACATTGACAGATGCACAATATGGCCGGATCGCCACGGATAGTGACCCATTGATCGGTCGCGAGGTTAATTTGGTCTGGACCGTGGGCGGTATCGATTACGATTACACCGGTCTGGTAACGCGCATCGGCGCCGACATCGCTTCGGAGCGCGGCGGCGTGGATGTCTTCGCCCGATTGGCAGATGATGAAGCAATGCCGGTTCAACTGCGGCCCGGTGCCTTTGTTGAAGTGGCAGTGCCGGACCGATGGTATCCCGATGCAGCGCGCGTTCCCGAAACGGCCATCTTCAACAGCGATACAGTCTATCAAATCATCGATGGGCAATTGCAGGCAAAAAAGGTTCTGGTGGCTGCCTATGACGGCGCGGACGCAATCATCAGTCAAGGCCTGTCCAACGGCGACCAAATACTGGCAACACGCATTTCCGAGATCGAAGATGGCTTGAAGGTCCGTGTCGTTGATGAAAATGGTGTCGGGGAACAAGGTGCAGCGCCAGCACAAAACGGATCACCGG
>JAHEJF010000463.1 GCA_024639025.1 Ahrensia sp.
GCTAAGGAATTGAAGGCAGTTAATATTGATCCTGCAGCACTGACCAACTTCACAAAATTGATTGCGTTTGACGCTTTCAACAATCTCATGTTGCAATTGGCACGCAAGACCGGCATCCAGACCATCGGTTTTGAACTCGCGCAACTGGCGCCACACAATCTGAACAATATGGGGCCATTGGCCATTGTGCTCAAATTGGGCGAGACAACGGGGCAATGTGCAGAAAACGCCATTCGCTATATCAAGTATCTGACCAATGGCCTTGATGTGCGCATCGTTCGGCACGAGAACGAAGGTTTGGGTGAGTTTCGTTACACGCCCTACCCGCCCATGGCCAACACCCGCCATTTGGCCGAACACGCCCTCGCCACCGTCCGATCAGCAATGATACTTCTACTCATGGATGAGTCCATTGTGCCCAGACGGGTCACATTTCGGCACAGCGCCCCGGATGACATAACCTCGCTTGAGCGCCACTTTGGCTGTTCCATCGACTTTGAATGCGAGTCCAATTCAATTTTCTTCGACATTGGTCTTCTGGATATCGAGACGATGGGTACCGACGAACAAATTGCCAATATTGTCTATTCGTATCTCGAAGCCGAGATCGAAAAACTATCGCAGGACCTGACGATGGAGGAACTGGTCGAGATGGCTGTTCTGCAGTTGCTACCCAGCGGGCATTGCGGGATCGACCTGGTTTCAAAAGCTGTTGGTGTTCACCCCAAAAACCTGCAGCGTCAATTACGTGCCGAGGGCACCAATTTTTCTACCATTCTTGAACGCAAGCGCATGGAAACTGCTGTCCAGCTACTCACCGAAACCAGGATTCCAGCCAATCGTATCGGCCAAAGCTGCGGCTACTCCAGTGCGACAGCGTTTAACTTGGCGTTCAAGAAGTGGTCCGGTCAAACGCCCAACGCCTATCGAGCAGCGCAACAGAAAATGCATACACAAAATCCTGCGTAGATACCTCGTTTCGACACAGCGTCATCAACTGTTTTGCTCGACTGAATCAATGCCAGATGAAACGCTCAAAATTTGCTGTAACTTGACGGATCCATTGCAGGGAGAAGCCCAGCATGGTCAAGACAGAACGCCCCCCTTTTCAGCCACCATGACTATCGGTGCGTTGGTACTACCCCAAACAGTGTTTGGAGACACCGACGTATCCACAAAACCAAAGCTCATAACCTGAGATACGATGCAATGAATTAGGTTTGTGGCCGGATCGGAATTGTGTGACACTGCCCTCAACAGACATGCAATTGGCGACGACAAAAAAGGCGCAGAACAAAGAGCAGATCCACAGCAATCCAAATGAATTTCACTTCGCATATTTCAGATCGCGCCCGCGCATTATCGGCATCCAAAATCCGAGAGATCGCTGAATTTGGGATGAAGAAGGAAGGCGTAATTCCGCTTTGGTTTGGCGAAGGTGCATGGCCTACAAGCACTGTGATTGTCGATGCAGCCATCGCCTCACTCAAGGCGGGTAACCACAAATATCAACCCAACAACGGCGCGCCATCCTTGCGCGATACAATCGCCGCATATGCAAACAATCTGTTCGGCGCGAAGTTGGTCCGAGACAATATTACCATTAGTCCATCCGGCATGCAGGGATTGATGCTTGCCGCCGAGATTTTGGTCTCTTCCGGGGATCGGGTTGTTGTCGTCGAACCGGCCTGGCCAAACATTGCAGGCGCATTCAGTGCGATGGGGGCCGATTTGCATTCGGTTTCTCTGGCACCGATACTGGGGCGATGGTCATTGGATATGGACCTGCTTCTGGATGCATTGACGCCATCGACCAAGGTGGTTCTGATCAATTCGCCTAACAACCCAACAGGCTGGACGATGTCTGCCGACGAACAGAGCATTGTCTTTGAACATTGCCGCAAACACGGCATCTGGATTGTTGCCGATGATGTGTATACCCGACTTTACCGGCATGCCGATTTTGCGCCGTCATTCCTGTCAACCGCCGAACCCGATGATCTTCTGGTTTCGGTCAACTCTTTTTCCAAATGCTGGTCGATGACTGGTTGGCGTCTTGGTTGGCTCGTGGCACCGGCGGCTCTGGAGGCAAAGCTCGGTCAATTGACCGAATACAATACTTCGTGCACCGCCGGCTTTGTGCAGGACGCCGGACGTGTTGCAATTGAACAAGGTGAAAGAGAGATAGAGGATCTCCGGCACAAAATCGCTGCAGGTTTCGACATTGCAGCATCCAATCTCACACGTTTCAAACGCGTCAACTTCATCCAACCTGACGGCGCATTCTACTGCTTTTTCAGCGTGGATGGGATGAATGACAGCCGCGCCGCAGCATTTGAGATCCTGGAGAAGACCAGTGTCGGGCTCGCCCCTGGCATTGCTTTTGGTGCTCACGGGGAAGGCTATTTGCGCCTCTGTTACGCGCAGCCGGCTGACGTGTTGACACAAGCTTTCGAACGGCTTGAGACCTACCTGGGATAGATCAAATAGTTATTTGATGTTGCCTGATCAAATTAGAATCTGTGAGCCTTTGACGAAATCGTTCTATCCGGATTTATCCAATATTTTCAATACCCAAATCCGTGCCAGCGTTTCAGTTTAAAACTGAAACGCTCTAGCCAAAATCAGCTTTACTGCTCGGAATCGCGACGTCGAAAACATTGAAAGACTGGATCGATAA
>JAHEJF010000464.1 GCA_024639025.1 Ahrensia sp.
GTTTGAAACCAAGGTGAAGCTGCTGCAGGATATCGATGCCTATCTGCGCGACAAGGATGACCGTGTACGCCAGGTCTCGGCCTCGCTGGCAGCTTCCTGGCAGGTGGTGGAAATCCTGCGTGCGGATGGTCATTTCGCCAAAGACATCCGCCCTATGGTGCGGGTGAATGTTTCTGTGATCGTGGGTGAAGGCGACCGGCAGGAAACCGGCTCACACGGCATGGGTGGCCGCCAGCTGTTTGGCGATTTTGTCGCCACCGACACGTGGCAGCAAGCGGCGGACAGCGCCTTGCGCCAGGCACTTGTCAATCTGGAAGCAAAACCTGCGCCCGCCGGAACCATGGATGTCGTGCTGGCCAATGGCTGGCCGGGTGTGATGCTGCATGAAGCTGTTGGCCACGGTCTTGAGGGCGATTTCAACCGCAAGGGGACATCTGCCTTTGCCGGGCTGATGGGCGAGCAAGTGGCGGCCAAAGGCGTGACCGTGGTGGATGACGGCACCATTGATGCGCGCCGCGGTTCGCTGTCGATCGATGATGAAGGCACGCCGTCGGGATACAATGTGCTGATCGAAGACGGCAAGCTTGTTGGCTATATGCAAGACCGGCAAAATGCCCGCCTGATGGGCATGAAACCCACGGGTAATGGGCGACGCCAATCCTATGCCCATGTGCCGATGCCGCGCATGACCAATACCTATATGTTGGCCGGCGACAAGACGTCTGAAGAGATCATTTCTTCAGTCAAGAACGGGCTCTATGCCGTTTCCTTTGGCGGAGGCCAGGTGGATATCACTTCCGGCAAGTTCGTGTTTGGTTGCACCGAAGCGTACATGATCGAAGACGGCAAGGTGACCTATCCGGTCAAGAGCGCGATGATGATCGGCAACGGCCCGGACGCCATGCACCGCGTATCAATGGTCGGCAATGATCTGGCGCTGGACAATGGTATTGGCACCTGCGGCAAGGCTGGCCAGGGCGTGCCCGTGGGCATCGGCCAGCCGCATCTGCGCATGGACCAGATGACGATTGGCGGCACCGAGGCTTAGTCCTGACTGTTTGATCCAGACCTGGGACGCCACGCCACCTTCATGTAGACATTGCCTGCCCTCAACTGCTCAAGCATCTGATTGAGCCGTTTCGATTTTGTGGCTTCGCGCTTCGCAGCGCAAATCCAGCCCAGATAATCGTTGCGCCGATACCAGGGTCGTTGGTCAAAACCAGCGCGAAGCTCATGAGTTTCGAGAGCCGCGCGCACGAGGTGGGCATTGGGTTCGCTGGTCGATTTAATATCGATTCCCGGATTCTTGGCATGGAAAGCACAAGCGTCCACTTTGAGCCCAAAGTGGATATTTAAAAGTGCTGGTTTGAAGTTGTGCGCGTTCAAGCATTCTTGAATTGGGCAAAGTGGGCACCTATTCCAGTTGTCCCGGACAAGCTCAAATCGCATCAATCATTGCTTATTGAATGGACTGATTAAATATTGCATGAACTAAGTTGGCGGGCGGCTCGTGCAAGCGGATTTTTAGGTTGGGAAAACTCGTGTTTCCGATATTTGAAAGTTTCCGAAAATCAAGTCGACGCTGTAGGAAACATTGACCTTCACATAGTCCACGCCCCCACCCGTTGCACGTGAAAATGAATATGTGAGATTCTGTGAATCATAAGTGGCAAGATTTCCACTCATCAACGATTGCAAATCGCTGTCTGACTCAACATTGATCAGCGCATAGCGCTCTGCCTCGATCATTGATTTTCGTAGGTCGGCCTTCACGCTAAAAAGTACCATTGAACCAAAGATTCCGGCGACTGCCGCAACCAAAACATTAACCACCAATGCGAACTCAAGCGATGTTGAGCCCGTATTACTTATAAGAAATTTGCAGTTGCTTGATCTCATCATCTAATTGCCCAAGAAGGTGACACTCTCCACAATCGTGATTTGCTGGCCAAACGGACTGAGCGATGTATCTGATGCGCTGACAGTGTACCAAGCTTCGGGGTTTACACATGTTGCACCAGATTTTGTCGTAAACACAGTGACCGTCGTGGTCGTTCTGCACCGATACTCTGTGCTGATTGAAACTGAAGAACTGTTAAATGACGACTGCGACTCTGACTGAAATGCAGCTTGTCCGGTCGAATCTGCGAATGATTTTGCAAGGGCGATGTCTCCGTCGAATCGTAGAATGCCCTCTACGCCCAGCCTCACTTTTTTGGCCAAATCCTGTTTGTCCAGCAAAGCGGTTCCAACAACTGAGGCCCATATAAACGCGCCAAAAAGCATCGGCATAATCACGGCAAATTCAACAGCAGCAAGGCCCTTGCGGTCGCCAAGAAAACTAAACGTCTTAGCTCTGAGTGTGATTGGGTAAGGATGAAACTCTGACATTTACTCTACAATCACTACAGCACCGGCCGCTTGAAAAGCACTGCCTGCAAGTTCGGTTTGACAGTTGGATTGAAGGTTGGCGTTCCCCAGAAACTGAATCGTATCGGCGGCCATTCGCATACAGCCGACATCCATCCCTGAGTTACCCGTAAAGGCTACGTTGTCGGAAGGAAAATACATCGATCCCTGGAACCCGGATGAAGAATCGCCACTGATCTTGTGGGCGACGCTGCCGCTTCCATCACCCCAGAAAAGCATGCCCGGATATGGCTCGGTTGAGCCCG
>JAHEJF010000465.1 GCA_024639025.1 Ahrensia sp.
TTCAGGTGATGGAAAACGTGTTGTCCAACGCGGTTGATTTTGCCCCTGAAAACTCGACCATCACCTTTACCTGTGAACGCATGGAAGATGGTGTCATCTTCAAGGTACGCGACAAGGGCAAAGGCATTGACGAGGATGCGTTGCGCAATGTGTTCGACCGCTTCCACACCGAGGGCGCTGGCCGCAGCCGCGGCCCGGGTCTGGGACTCGCCATCGTCAAGAGCTTTGTGGACATGCATGATGGAGAGGTGACGATTGACTCCACACCGGATCGTGGCACGGAAGTCGCCATGAAATTTCCCCAAACACCTTCTCGGGTCAGCGTGGCTGCCGAATAAATGCAACCGCTGTCATGTGCCGACGAGAACGCCGTCATTCGATTTGCCAGAGTTTTGTCAAAGGCGCTCAAGCCCGGAGACTGCATTGCGCTGCATGGCGATCTGGGGGCAGGCAAAACAACATTCGCACGAGCCGCCATTCGAGCGGCTGCGGACGATTTCGATGACCGATTGGAGGTACCCAGTCCGACCTTCACGCTGGTCCAGCACTACGACACCGAATTGCCGATCACCCACATGGACCTCTACCGCATCGGGGATCCTGAAGAAATTGAAGAACTGGGCCTTGAGGCCGCGCTTGAAAGCGGTGCAGCGTTCATCGAATGGCCAAGCCGTGCACAAGGCGCTTTGCCGGATAATCTGATCAATCTTCGTCTCGAAGAACACGGCGACGACCCTGACAGCCGCACCATCATCATCGATGCCCCGGACGACTTTCTTGAACGACTTGAACGAAGCCAGCGTATTCGCAGCTTTGTCGATACCCATGCAGGTGTGGAGGCACGTCGCGCTTCATATTCAGGCGATGCGTCCGCCCGTCACTATGAACTCATCATCAATGGAAAAGATAAGCGACCGCCCATATTGATGGATGCGCCCAAGACACCCGATGGCCCCCCGATCTATGATGGTCAGCCCTATAGCCAGGTGGTGCATCTGGCCGAAGAGGTCAGTGCCTTTGTTGCCATCAGTCAATTGCTGATATCGAAGGGATTTGTCGCGCCCAAAATATTGGCAGATGATATGGCCGCGGGGCTCTTGCTGATTGAGAACCTGGGGTCCGGAAAGATTGTCGATGACAAAAATGTGCCGATGCCAGATCGCTACCTTGTCGCAACGCAAGTGCTGGCAAAGATCCACGCGACACAATGGCCAAATGAAGTTCCCTTGCATGATGGCACCATCCATCAGATTCCGCGCTATGACATTAGAGCGATGCGAACAGGTCTGTCCTTGCTGCCGGACTGGTGGGGCAAGGAAAACAATCTTGACGCTGAATTGGCAAAGCGCCTTTACGGCTTGTGGGAGCCAATCTTTGCGCGTTTCCAGTCCGGCTACGATGAGATCATTATTCGCGACTACCACTCGCCAAACATCATCTGGCGCGGTGATGAAACGGGTTCGGACCGGATCGGTATCGTTGATCACCAGGACGCAATGATCGGGCCGGGTCTGTATGACGTTGCATCGCTGATGCAGGATGCGCGCACGATTGTCGCGCCGGATTTGCAGGAAGAGATCCTCGATACGTACTGTCGGCTCAGAAGCAGTGATGCCGGTTTTGACGAGCAGCAGGCGCGCCTGGACGTCGCCACATTATGCGCTTTTCGCAATTCGCGTTTGCTGGGCCTGTGGGTGCGGTTGGATCTCAGAGATGGAAAGCCGCGCTTCCGCCGATTCGTGCCGCAAACAAAAACCTATCTGTCGCAGGCATTGGCCCACCCCGGTTTGCGCGATTTGCGCGATTGGTACATCACGGCAGGTGTGATCGATGAATAAGACAGACATCTCGGTTGCAATGGTTTTGGCCGCCGGATTTGGTAAGCGCATGCGACCCATCACCAACACCATTCCGAAACCGCTTGTTCCGGTCGCGGGACGCACGATGTTGGACCGCACCTTGGATGCGCTGGTTGCCAGCGGCGTGACCAAGGCAGTTGTCAACATGCACTATCTGGGCAACCAGATCGCCAGCCATTGCGCAACACGCACCGATATCAATTGCGTCATCAGCGACGAGCGCGATGCGATCCTTGAAACAGGAGGGGGCACGGTAAAAGCACTGCCTCTATTGGGCGATCATCCTTTTGTGCTCGTCAATGCAGATACATTCTGGATCGACTTTGACGAGCCCACACTGAACCGGATGATCGAAATATTTGATCCCACCCAAATGGATATCCTGCTGCTGCTTTGTCGCAAGTCTGATGCAACGGGCCATTCTGGCGGCAGCGATTTTATTGTCGGCGAAGATCACCGGCTTTCAAGGGCTCAGAAGGAAGATCCTAAGGGGGTGATTTATGCTGGCGCTGCAATTTACGCGCCATCGATATTTGCTGGCGCGGAGCCGCAGGCACACTCTTTGAATGTCTATTTTGACAAGGCAATTGCTGCCGGCCGACTTTATGGGCACACGCTCGAAAATGGGCACTGGTTCACCGTGGGTACGCCAGAGGGGTTGGCCGCTGTTGAAGAAAAACTGCAAGCCCTCAATCAGTGAACCTTGGCTCCGCTCCATTGACCACACGGCCGAATGGGGCTCAAATCAATAGCGATTCCATTGCAGTGTCAAAGGCAAAAGTTTGAGCACATACAGCGCCCCGCG
>JAHEJF010000466.1 GCA_024639025.1 Ahrensia sp.
CTTTTACCGTTGGGCTGTCGATCAAGTTGGCGCGATGGGAAAACCACGTTGGAACTTCCACAAGTATCTTATCGGGCCAGAGGGTGAAATGGTGACCTGGTTCTCGACCTTTACGGAGCCTGAATCGCAGAAACTTGCGAACTCCATAGAAGCCATACTACCTGACAATCGGGAAGACTCAGGAAGCTAGAATGTCAAAAGCCAAACAATTGCAAACACAAAATTCGGATGTTCTGACTGTATACTATGACGGTGGTTGCCCGGTGTGCCGCATGGAAGTCAATTATTACAGACGTGTCGACAAGTTCGGACGCATTGCCTGGCTGGACATAACCACATTGCAAGACATCGAAATTCCACAGAATAAGGACCGAGCGCAACTGCTTGGTGTTTTCCACGCGCTCCGCAACGACGGGCAATGGGCGACTGGTGTCGATGCCTTCGCAGCTATATGGGACCAGCTGGTTGGTTTTAAGCGGCTCGCTTGGGTATTTCGTACCCCGGTGCTGCGCCAAATTGCTCAAACTTTTTATCGTGCTTTCCTTGTGTGGCAGCGGCGAAATCGGGCCCGGCGGAGAACGAGGTCGAAAGAAAGCCATGTCACTTCACAATGAATCTGTCCGCAAGGTGCTGCCAGACTGATGCGAGCCAGTCTCTATTTACTGCTACTGGCCGAAACTCATGCCGAGCAGAGTTGTCGCCACTCTTTGAGAAGCGCCCAAAGCTGCTATTCAATCCTTTTGGATTTGAGGTCCGTTCTGAGCCCAAAGCGGGCTTTTGCTGAACTTTTCCGTCTAGCTTTACGACAATTTGACTGAATTTATCGTAGATTGGTTCAAATCGATGGCTGGATCTTTCGTTGCAATTTGTTGAGCAGTGGTGAGCTATCTTGCGATGGCAATTGGTTGTAGGCTCGTTCGCATAAATTCGATTGATAAAGGAGAGGCCATTCATGAACATCGTGAATACGGATGCAGAGGTTCTCTACAACAATCTTCAATTGGAACTTCGATGAAAATCCTCATCACCGGTGCCGGTACCGGGTTTGGCCGCTTGACCGGAATTGAACTGGCCAGTCGAGGCCACGATATTATGGCTGGTGTGATTTCATCTGAAGAGGCCGGCGACTTCCGGCATCATGATCGGATCACGCCAATTGTTCTGGATATTACTAAGAAAGAAGACCGCGAAAGGGCGGCGCAGTTTGTACCGGATGTCTTGGTCAATAATGCTGGTGTAAGTCAACTCGGACCTCTCGCGCTCATGCCAATGGAGCGTGCGCGTGATGTGTTCGAGATAAATGTGTTTGGGACACTAGCAATGACGCAGGCATGCCTTCCGGCAATGTTGGAGCGAGGGTCTGGCCGAATACTCTTTGTCTCCTCGATTGCGGGAGTAAGTGCGGGAGCAATGGCTGGACCGTATGCGATGTCCAAGCACGCGATGCAAGCGATGGGTGCAAGCTTTCGCGAGGAACTCGAACCGCAGGGAATTGATGTGTTGTTGGCCAATCCGGGAGCCTTCGCAACAGGGTTCAATGACCGAATGTTTGACACCCTCAGTGAGTGGCTCACTGGACCAGATGAGGAGACATACAGGCCATTCATCCAATCATTATCTGATGCTGTAACAGTTGATCAAATGGACCCGAAAGATGCTGCTAAGCAGTTGGCGGACTTGTGCGAGGCGGAAAGAACTAAACTCATCAACCCCATTCCACCGGGACTGTTCTAATATTGAACAAATGTCTAATTTCTTGACGATTGCAGCTCTTCCAAGTGGAAGAATTGATGAAATGGCAATTCATACTCTAGTTCAGCTTTCCCACAGAACTGCTATCGGTGTTTGATTAGCAAACGACCGCTCTGAGCCCATACCGGACGCCAAGTACTCAGCACATATTAGTGTTTTTGGATTGATCATTTCGTCTCAGGCTGGGGGAAAGCTTGGTTCCGTTTTCACAATGCAACCAACTTGTGTTAGCCGAAATTCAAGACCAATGCTACAAAGTGGCTGAACCGAACAAGCTGGATACCTGACTATGGTATTCCGCATCATCCGTTTGCAGGAAGACAGTGCGTTGATTTGGATTATTGCAACGATTTCGGTGTGCCTGCTAGTTGCGAGCATTCTTCCTTTCATCTCGTCGCCGCATGGAGTTTTCCGCACATTCGAATTCCCGCGCATGCAGTTGGCGTTGTTGGCGGTTGCGTTGATTGCCACCACATTTGTGTTCCTCGCCCATTCAAGCGCTGCAATCTGGATTATGAGCGTACTGCTATTGGTATTGTTGATTCAACTTTCAAAAATCGTCCGCTTTACACCGATCTGGCCGCGCCGCTCAGTCGATTTCAAAGGCGACCCAAATTCTGCACCATGCGTCAGATTAATGGTCTGCAATGTCAAACAGAGCAACACGAATGTGCATCGGGTCTGTGACCTGATTGAACAGCACGATCCCGATATTGCAGTTTTCGTCGAGACGGATCAGCGTTGGATCGAAGCGTTGAAAGACAGCGCAGGCGCATACAAATTCCAATTGGCTCAGCCGATGGACAACACATATGGCATGTTCCTGATCTCCAAGCTTCGATTGCTGGATCATCAGACTCGTTTCCTGCTGAATGAAGAGGTGCCCAGTTTTGATGCGATGGTCGAAGTTGG
>JAHEJF010000467.1 GCA_024639025.1 Ahrensia sp.
GACATAGGGAACCGCGATCATATCCAACTCAACATACGTATTGTTGGCAATTTCAACAGCGCCCTCGCCCTTTCCCATTTCGGGCCCGGGTTGATAAAGACCAAGCACCAACCCTCCGGCAACCGCTGCTGTGGCCAATGTTGATGTGATGAAATGTGCCAGTGCCAATGTTCAGCGCCTATCGATAACCGTTGGAATAGGTACCGTCATTCAGGTTCTCACTGGCCAGTTTTCCCAGTACGGCAACAACATCCTGGTTTGCCTTGATGGTGATTGAAAGTGCCCGCTCATTGGCCATCGCGCTGTCCTTGAGAATCCTGAGCTCTGCGTCCAGATCGTGGTTGGAACCCTTGGCGCTGATGTCACGCATCACCGTACTGAGTTCGTAAAGGCAACGGTTTTTTCTGGTAGCGAGCTCTGTGACATCTGCCATCGGATCGTGCTTCAGCAATTTGGTCTCTTCGTCGAGAATTTCTGCGGTCCTCAGCACAAGGCGTTTGACAGCGTTGGTATTGTCAGGGGCGAAGGAAGCCATGGAACCTGCCGATCATGTTGTGGGATTGTTTGCAGCGCCGCTGATTGGCAATGTCCATCAGGGTGCGCCTTGTTTTGTTCGATTGGTCAATGCAACCTTGCTCTCAAGATCTTGCTCGATGAGAGACGCGATCCCGAAGTCGGTCTGCGTCACGGCGACATTTGCCAATTGTTCAGACATCATCGACCGCCACGCATCGCCAGCAAATCCTTCGCCAAAAAACTCGCTGTCCTTGGGTAGAATGCTCGTCAACATTTGCGCAACCACAATGGCTTCAAACTTCTTGGCAGCAGACATCTCGCTGGTCACATTCAATGGTGCTGGTGTATCAACCTGCTCAGTGAACTGAAGGGAAAACTGGGCGGCGCGATCAGTCGGCAGACGCGATGCCAGGGGCAATGTGTTCAGATCCACAGCATCACCAGCTTGTCCCACACCGTTCACCAGCATTGTTGTTAAGTCGACCACCGCCAGAAACCGCCATTTGTTCAATCAAGCATCAGTCTAGTTTTTCTACCTTGCCTGTAGCTGAGACCGTGTCACCCGAAGAAACCGAGCGGTCCGAAATTTCAGACAGTGCTTTGGCCTCTTTGGATTTTTCCGCATCATTGTGGGCTGAAGCGACAGCCTCGCCAAAGAGCTCAAGCTTGCGTTGTTCCCTTATGGTTTTGTCGCGCATTTTCGAATTGAGTTCCTCCAATTGAGTTGAGCGATCCATCAGTCCGCTCAGATGCTGATAGGTCAATTTCGGAAAAACCCGGACGGCCATGTTTTCGCCCTGCACCAGCGCATTGATTTCTTCGATCTGCTCTTTCAGGGCGTGTTTGGCCCTCAAACTCGCGGCATAGTCGATTTCCGACTTGGCCAGGACAGTCTTTTGGATGCGCATCATTCGTTTCTTGCGCTTCAACTCATCGCTCATTTGAGCCCCACCTCCATGATAATTGGCAAGGCATCTACAAACAGGTGCAGCATGTGCGGAATGGCAAAATACAGGATGACCAATGCGCCAAACAACATGAATGGCAGAGCGATAAAGTAAATCGGAATCTGGATCGCCAATTTGTTGATGAAGCCAACGGTAAGATTGGCAATGATGGCAAAGGCGATAAAGGGACTGCCCAATCGAAGCGCAATCAGGAAGCTCTCATACAGTACATCCGTAATGCCCACCAGCATCATGCGCAGATCAGGCAACGCCTGGATCGGCTGCAGATCATAGGTCCTGATCAAAGCCCCGAGAACCAGATGATGAAAATCCAACATGAACAGCATCAAGAGGGCAGAAAAGGACACAAATGACGTGAGTGCTGATTGTGCTTCTTGCCCCTCGATCGGGGCTCCCAACATGCCACCAAATCCAACCGTCATGGCAACCCCACTGACGATAAATTCCAGCGCCAGCAGGTAGAAGCGAACAATCAGGCCAAAATAGGCGCCAATAATCAACTCATTGACAATCGCAAGCAGAAGCCGGCTGTTTTCAGGTGACGGTTCTGGCGATTGGGGGGCCAGGAAACTCGCAACTGCCACCGAAATGGTCAAAGCCATGTAAAGCCGGACCTGCACCGGTACGCGCATACTAGACAGTCCGGGCAGAACCATGAAGCAACCGCCAATACGGCAAAAAACAAGAAAGAACATCGTGACATCATCGACCAGATATTCGATCACGAGATGGACCCGAGTATCTTGATCTCAATGCCCTTGCCAATCTCAACATGCGAAAGCACTGGCAAATCGGGATGCATCCGTTCCACAATCATCCGCACATAGGGGCGCGCTTCCGGTGTGGTTACAATCGCAAAGCGGCCATTGGCCATCTTGTGCTGCTTGATGATGGTATCAGCATCGGTACCAAACTCCTCAAGCACCCGCGGGTCGATATCAAACTGCACAACTTCACCATGGGCATCGCGCTTGAGGCCTTCGCGGAATGCAAGCTCCCAGCGGTTGCCCAAGCGGAGCAGGTTCAAGATTCCATTTTCGGTCAGGTCACCGCATAATTGTTGCGCGATGCGTGTGCGCACATGCTCAACAATCGCTTCGGATTTGCGCACTGTTGGCGCCACTTCTGCGATCGCTTCGACAATCAACGGCAAGTTGCGAATGGAAACACGCTC
>JAHEJF010000468.1 GCA_024639025.1 Ahrensia sp.
TATTTCAACGGTTTTTTGGCTCTAACGCTGCTGCCGCAGGAAACCTCCACTTATATTGCCGGGCAGGGTTTTAGCCCGTGGCTTGTGCTGGCCATAATCCTGCTCGTGTATCTGGTGTTTGGCTGCTTTATGGACAGCTTGTCGATGATCCTGCTCACGGTTCCGATATTCTACCCAACCATATTGGGGCTCGACTTTGGCCTGACCCCTGAGGAAGTGGGCCTGTGGTTCGGCATTTTGGTCTTGATCGTCGTCGAGGTTGGATTGATTACACCGCCGGTGGGTATGAATTTGTTCGTCATCAATGCGATGGACAAGCAAACACCGATCAGCGCGACATACCGGGCGGTGCTGCCGTTCATCGCATCCGATATTGCCCGGACCATTGTACTGGTCGCGTTTCCTGCGATTACGCTAGCTCTGGTCAGGTGGGTCTATTAGAGTGCTTTGCATGGGCTGGTGAGCGCCAAGCAAAGTCGATCTTTGACGGAATCGCAGAACCCGGATTTATCCTATATTTTCAATGCCCAAATCCGTGCCAACGTTTCAGCTAAAGACTGAAACGCGCTAAGTCCAAGGTTCCAGCACTATTTTTGGCGCCGCTGCATTGCCTGAACGAATGTCATCAAATGCTTGTTGGCCCTGCTCAAGCGGACGAATATCGATCCAGTCCAATGGACCTAACAGCCCGTCAAAAATGGCTTGGGCTGTCTCACGAAAGTCGTCAGGTGTGTAGCAGTATGTGCC
Source organism: Ahrensia sp. (assembly GCA_024639025.1). GTDB lineage: Bacteria > Pseudomonadota > Alphaproteobacteria > Rhizobiales > Rhizobiaceae > Ahrensia. Next base: position 748 of record JAHEJF010000468.1, read on the forward strand.
AATGAAACTGATTTCCTGCAGCGTCAGGCGACGTATGTCTACTCCGCCCTCAGCCTGCCCCAGACCAATGTGGATAATCACACCACCTGGTCTGACGGCGCGGCAAGCCTCTGCACGTGTCCCGACATAGCCCACCGCGTCAAATACCAGATCCATGCTTTCTGGCTTTTCATCGGCGGGGTCAAATACACGGAACCCTTCAATTTTTGAAAGCACTTCGCGTCGTTTCACATTGGGCTCGGCCACAATAATATTGGTGGCTCCTTTGGCCTTGAGCACGAGAGCGATGCCCAACCCAATCGCGCCGCCACCGATCACAAGGCAACTCGCCTGTGCAAGTGGTGTGGTCAGCGCATTCTGGCCTAGCTTCACCGCATGCCACCCACACGCCATCGGTTCGGTTAGCGCTGCCTTTTGAAAGCTGATCTCGTCCGGTATCTGAATCGTATTTTTGTATGGTATCGCAACATATTGCGCAAACGCGCCATGACGCGGTTTCATGGAGAGCAATTGTCGATTGACACAAAGGTGGATTTGATCGCGTTTGCACGAACTGCATTTTCCGCATTCGACGAGCGGATTGAGCGTGATGCGCTTGCCATCATGTTCACCGCCGACAATAGTGCCGGCCGCCTCATGGCCGAGAATCAGAGGTGCAGGACGGCGTTCGTCATGGCCCAAGAAACCGTGCATGTCAGAGCCACAGATCCCAGACGCCATGACTTTCACAAGCACATGGTCGTCTGGCACCGATGGATCCTCATGATCCATGTAGTTCAGTTTTTCCGGACCAACATAGACAAGCGCTTTCATTTGTTATTCCTCTGCAGCGGACAGGTCGAAATTCTCTCCCGGAAAGTACTTGGCCAAGCGGACATCGGCGGTGCGGGCGTGCCCTTCCATTCCCTCAAGTCGAGAAATCCGTGCGGTTGCGATGGCGACACCTTTCGCGGCTTCGCGCGTTGCGCGTTGCCACGTGACAATTTTCAGGAATTTATGCACCGACAGTCCGCCGGTATATTTTGCCGCACCGGATGTCGGAAGAACATGGTTGGTTCCCGAAGCTTTGTCTCCATAGGCCACGGTCGTTTCTTCGCCAAGGAACAAGGAGCCGTAGCACTTCAGATTGGCAAGCCACCAGTCGAGATCTTCAGCCTGCACTGTCAGGTGTTCCGGGGCATAGTCGTCAGAACACGCAGCCATCTCTTCGCGGCTGTCGCAGACAATCACTTCGGCATAGTCACGCCAAGCCGCTTCCGCGTTGGTTTTGTTGGTGTCTGGCAAGTCAGCTATCAGGCCAGGAACCAGGTTCATGACTTTTTCAGCCAACTCTTTGTCGTTTGTGACCAGCCAAACGGGCGAGTTGTAGCCATGCTCGGCCTGGCCGACGAGATCTGATGCCACCACTTCCGGATCAGCAGAGCTGTCTGCCAAAATCAGGCTATCGGTTGGCCCGGCGAACATATCAATGCCCACGCGGCCAAACAGAATGCGTTTGGCTTCGGCAACGAACTGGTTGCCGGGTCCGACGATTATGTCTGATGGCGGTGTATCAAACAGGCCAAATGCCATCGATGCCACGCCTTGAACGCCACCGAGCGACAAAATCTGGTCGGCCCCACAAATGTCCGCGGTGTAAATGATGGCGGGATTGATGCCAATTTCGGGGCGCGGAGGTGAACACACGGTGATGTTTTCACAACCAGCCACTTTTGCGGTCGTCACCGTCATGATGGCAGAGGCGATGTGACTGTATCTGCCGCCCGGGACATAACAGCCTGCCGCCTTGACCGGAATGGACCGTTGGCCAGCAACAAATCCAGGTTGTACTTCATACTCGAAATCGGAAAGGCTCTCGAGCTGCTTTTCAGCAAAGCGACGAACATTGTCCGAAGCAAACCGGATGTCGTC
>JAHEJF010000469.1 GCA_024639025.1 Ahrensia sp.
TGTTAAACCCATCTTCCAGCAATTCAACCTGTGCGGCATCAAGCTGTTCCTGCCGGGCAGCCGAAAGCATTACAGTTCCTTCTGCGCGCATGGCCAACGACATTGGGTCCACCGGGCTAAGCCGCAAGGCGCGTTCAACAAGATCAACAAATCTCTGCCAGCCCTCAAATGTGGTCAGGTAAAATTGGCTGGCAGCGCGTGACCGAAGCTCCGACACGCTGAGCTGATCATCAGGCAAATCAGCAATCCGGTCACCATCGAAGGCATTGATCTGCAATCTCAAATCAGCGTCGGCACGATCTATAAGGTCGTCGCAAAATTCGAAAATATTGAACGTGTCGCCTTCATAGGTCTGCGAGAAAACGGACCGGGAGTCCTTACTGAGCAACAAAGACAAGCTCAGCCGCCCCCGGTCGCCGGCGATACGTAATCGCGCGCGCAGCCGGTAGATGCATTCGCTGATGCTGCCGGTTCCTTCATCAATCACCCGAATGCCGGTGCGTCTGGACAGACGGACGATCATCTGATCATGCAGGTCGGCTGCCGCGGCTCTGGTTTCGGTATCATCGGGAGCGCTGTCGAACAACTCGACGGCAATGGTTGGGACATCGCTAGATCTGTTTGCGCCATCTTCTTGCGGACGCCACTGGAATCCATTGATCGGGAGCGCAATGTTTTTGAGTTTAAAGGTCCCCGCATCGACAAAATTTCGGGCCAGTTCGCCAGTTAATTGACGGTGCAAATCTTCCGACACCATCAAACCGCCGGGGGGTGCTTCGGTCTGGAGCCTCGCTGCAAGGTTCACACCCGCTCCGTAAAAATCGGTGTCGTCTTGAACGATCTCGCCGATATGGGCACCAATACGGAGCTTGGTGAGCGGGTTACCGAACAGGTCGGTTTGCACCTGCATGGCGCATTCAACCGCACTGGTGATTGATGAGAACGCGGCGATCCAGCCATCACCCATGCGTTTGAGGATTTCTCCGTTGCGCGAGAGAATTTTGGGCTCGAGGTGAGTGTCCTTGAGTGCCTGGATCAGCTTGATCGCTGATCTTTCGTCCTCGGACATCAACCTGGAATAATCAACTACATCGACAACCAAAAGTGCTGCCAGCCAGTTGCGCATTGCCATCCCAATCACAGCTTACTTTAAAGAAATGATTGTAGTTGGATCGACCGGACCTCACAAACATTTCTGGCAATCTCGCGCAAGTGGACATCTCCTGTCCCGCAACACCCGCCCCAGACATGCATGTGCGGATAGCGCCGGGCGAGGCTGCCCATAAGCTCGCCAAGTTCGATTGGATCGCCTTCCTCAAGATGACCAAGTTTGCACAGCGCGATTTTTTCCATTTTCGATGCGTTGGGGCGAAAGCCGCGCATTCGTTTGATCCAACTGCCGTCAGCGAGTGCGGGTTCAAACTCCACTGGGTGCGCGCAATTCAGCATGTAGAAGTCCGGCGAGGCTTCGCCAGTCTCCGCATCGATTGTATCAATCGCATCAGAAACGGCCGGCCCGGATCTCAGCCTAGAGGTGCCATCGACCGATAGTGACATGATCGTGGGGATCCCGACTGAAGCAGCAGCCCTGGACGTGCCGACGGCCTCAGGGATGTTGTTGAATGTCGCTGCGCAGGCAAAATCAGCACCTGCCGCTTTCAGGGTTGCGAGTTGTGTTGCGTGATAGTCTTCCGCTTCTTGTTCGGTGATCGTGCCGCCACGCTGATAGGCATCGCCGCGCGGGCCCAGGATGCCACCGATGAGCACCCGTGGAACCTGATCTTGATATTCATTTGCGATGCTGCGCAGCAGTGCGATTGCCTCAATGTTGGTGTCAGCCAGACCGGCTGCGGAATAGCCGAGCTTTGCGCCCCAGTCTGGGCTGGCGCGATAATCAACACCGGTGAGTAAAAACGACATTCCGAACTCTGCTGCAACGTCCAACTGGCGGCGGATGATGTCGCGAATGATCGTGATCGCGCGGGCATTGTTCAACAGGGTGAACATTGCGAACTCGGGCAGTTCGAAGCCATGTTTGAACATGACTTCGGTTTCCAGACCTCCTTCGGTGAGAAACAGTTCACCCGGTCGGGGTTCAAGAACGCTGAGCGCTGTCATTTCAGCTTTGTGGCGTGATGTTCTGGTTGAACCGGAACATATTGCCTGGGTCATATTTTGCCTTTATGCGCGCCAGCTTGGCGTAGTTCGCACCAAATGCCTTGCGGGTGAGATCTTCGCCATCTTCGCCGTGCCCGGGGAAATTGAGATAGACCCGTCCTTCCTGGGCGAACGGTTGCGCCGAGCTCCAGCCATCGCGTGCCCAGGCAATATTGGCGTCATCGTCTGAAGGGTCTGTCCAAACGGAATCCAGTGAATACATCCAGCCCATGGAGCGGTCGCCGAATGCTGTTGCGTCCGCTGCAACTTGTGCCGTTGCACCGCCAAAGTTCCACAAAGATGAGAGTGTGCTGTCAGATGGTGCGGTCTTGGCATTGGCGAGCGCCAGATCAATCATCTCATCAGGCAAGTCTGACAGGTATCTGGCCTTCCAGTAGCAACGGAAGTCACCTGCCGGCATAAGCGTATCGAAAAGCTTTTGCACTTCAAGGTAATCCATCTGGCCTGAAAAATCGGTGGCCATCTCGCCGAGCTCGCGC
>JAHEJF010000470.1 GCA_024639025.1 Ahrensia sp.
GGCGAAATCTTTGTCGGGCTGGAGCCGGAGCCCGAGCACGCACAAACTACAACAGACGTGATGGTCGAGACGCTGACCAATTGGGGTCTGCGGACCGTGTTTGGCATGGTTGGCCATTCAAATCTTGGGCTGGCGGATGCGGTTCGACGGGCCGTGGTCGACAAGAAACTCAAATATTATGGCATCCGACATGAAGGCGCAGCAGCATTTGCAGCGTCGGCATATGGCAAGCTAACAGGCAAGCCGGCTGCTTGTTTGACCATTGCCGGACCTGGTGCAACCAATCTGCTGACAGGCATGTGGGATGCAAAGGTCGACCGCGCACCCATACTTGCCCTGACCGGACAGGTTCAGACACAGGTCTTCGGACCGGGCGCATTTCAAGACATTGATCTGAAATCAGCATTTCAGGCTGTCTCCAAATTTTCGCAACCGGTTCTGAACAGCTCCAATCACGCGGAGTTAGCCTCGTTGGCTTACAAGAATGCTGTGGTGGAGCAAAATGTGTCTCATCTAATTTTCCCCGATGATGTCCAGACGATTCCGTCAGATCAGAAAGCAGGTGTCTCAGAAGGAAGGCTGTCCCGTGCGCCGGTCGCACCGGCGCAGAGTGAAATTGATGATGCGCTCAAGATGATGCGTGAAGCCAAGCGCCCAATTATTGTAGTTGGCCATGGTGCCTTTAACGTCCGTGATCAGATAGTTGCTTTGGCGGAAGAACTCGGTGCGCCAATTCTGACAACGTTCAAAGCCAAGGGACTGGTGCCTGATGCGCATCCCAATGCCGCAGGTGTGATGGGTCGGTCAGGTACGCCGATAGCAAGCTGGTTTGCCAATGAGTGTGACCTGATTATCGCCCTGGGCACGAGCTTTTCGAACCACACCGGAATCAATCGGGGGAAGTCTACAATTCAGGTCGACCATGATCGCATGCAATTGGGTAAATTTCATGCAGTGTCATTGCCGATCTGGGGCGATATTGGCGCTTTCTGTACAATGGCCGGCGGTTCGGTCAAGCGTCATCCCGATGCCGCTGATCAACTGTCTGATTTGACAGAAAGGTGGCGGATGTGGCGTGAAGAGAAGCAGCGCCGTCTTGCCGAGGAACACGGACTTGGCATTCATTCTTTTGCGATATTTGACGTTCTTGGAAAGCTGGCACCAGATGATGCGATCTTTGCGGTTGATGTGGGCAATAACACCTATTCCTTTGGGCGCTATCTGGAAACCAAAGGCACACAGCGCGTGTTGATGTCTGGTTATCTTGGCTCAATTGGCTTCGGCTTTCCTGGCGCAATGGGTGCGTGGGCAGCGACCCAGGACATTGAGGCGCTGAAGGGTCGAAAAGTGATTTCCATTTCAGGGGATGGCGGCTTTGGCCAATATCCGATGGATTTCACCACTGCTGTCAAGTATGGCATGAACATCACGCACATACTTCTTCACAACGGGGAATTGGGCAAAATTTCAAAAGAACAAAGGGCCGGTGAGTGGCCGGTTTGGGAAACGGATTTGCGCAATCCTTCGTTCGCCGCTTTTGCGCGACTGTGTGGTGGTCACGGAGACAGGGTTACGGAAACCGGAGCACTTGAAAGCGCCATTCAGGAGGCTTTGGCAATCGATGGACCCGCACTGGTTGAGATCATGACGGATGCCGAACTGGTCTGACATTGAAGCATATTGAAACCGCTTGGGATTGACAGCAAATTCCTATGAGCGCTATCTTCAATTCACATTGATGGGAGAATCGAGCTACTCGATGCCGAAGGAGCAACCGCCCCGGAAACTCTCAGGCCCATGGACCATCAATAAAATGACGACTCTGGAGAGTGGCCGGTCGGCCCGCCGAAGGGATAACAATCTCAGGCATCAGGACAGAGGGGGCATCAGCATCGCAACCGCGATGACATGGTGCCGGAAATTCCGGCTGAAGGGGAGGCCGGATGACCGAATTGAAAACCACTGCACTTCACGATTTGCACAATAGGATTGGTGCCAAGATGGTGCCATTTGCCGGCTATGAAATGCCGGTCCAGTATCCGGCTGGTGTGATGAAGGAACATTTGCACACGCGCGCCAAGGCAGGCCTGTTTGATGTCAGCCATATGGGGCAGGTACTGTTGCACGGTAGCAATGCTGCGGCACAGTTAGAGACGCTTGTGCCGGTTGAATTGCAAAAGCTTGCAGACGGTCGTCAACGATACGGCTTTTTTACCAATGATAGTGGCGGTATTCTCGATGATCTGATGATTGCCAACAGGGGCGATCATCTGTTTGTCGTGGCCAATGCGGCCTGCAAGGAAGCCGACATTGCCCACATGAAGGCTCATTTGGATTGCGAAATCGAGGTCATCGATGATCGCTCACTCATGGCACTACAAGGCCCGGCGTCTGAGAAAGTACTTGCCAATATTGTTCCCGCGGTAAGTGATATGCGGTTCATGGATGTTGTGGTCCTGCAAAGCGATTTCGGCACACTTTGGATTTCGCGGTCAGGTTACACGGGCGAAGATGGATTTGAGATATCAGTTGAGAATGAGCATGCAGAAAAACTGGCTGAGACCATTCTATCCGACGCGGATGTTTTGCCCATCGGTCTGGGCGCGCGGGACAGTTTACGCTTGGAAGCCGGGTTATGTCTGTATGGCAATG
>JAHEJF010000471.1 GCA_024639025.1 Ahrensia sp.
CGGATCGGTACAAAGCCCGCAGATAATTGGTGGCTCATGGCCCCGCCCAAAATGAAGCCACGCGCCTCGACACCGGCAATCTGGTCGACCTTCATGCCGACATAGGGGTGCACCAATTCATCAACTGATCGCCGAAAGGCTTGCGCATTGCCCAGCAATGTCGTGATGTCGCGGAACATGATACCAGGCTTGGGATAGTCAGGAATTGTTCGCAGCGTCGCCCTAAGCGTTTCTTCAAGTGTCATGGTGATCCCCGATCATCGAGCCGATATTGTCCCGTACCTCTTGTTGCCCAAATTTCACCCAAAGAAAAGGGCGCTCAAGGCGCCCTTCGATCTCGTACTTGGCTGAACTCAGTGCTCGAGCTTCGCATAAACCTGCTTTTTCGTCAGATACAGGAGCACTGAGAAGATGATCAGGAACATCATGACCTTGAAGCCCAATTGCTTGCGCTCTTCCAGCTTCGGTTCCGCCGCCCACATCAGAAATGCGCTTACATCGCGCGACATCTGGTCAATCGTTGCTGGTGTACCGTCATCATACTCAACCAAATCATCAAACAGCGGGTTCGCCATCGCAAGCGATACGCCCGACAGGAAGTATGGGTTGTAGTGTGTACCCTCAACAACGTCGACACCGGCAGGCGCTTCACCGTCCTCCGGATATCCGGTCAAAAGCGAGTAGATATAGTCAGGACCGTTCTCGGCATATTGCGTAAAGACATCGAAAACGAATTTCGGGAAACCGCGCTCTGCAGCACGCGCCTTCGCAATCAGCGAGAAATCAGGTGGGTAGGCACCATTGTTGGCAGCTGTTGCTGCCTCGACATTTGGATAAGGGCCACTGAATTTGTCCGCTGGTGTACCCGGACGTGTGAACATCTCGCCATCCGCATCGGGACCGTCGACAATGTCATATTCAGCTGCAATCGCCTTGATCTGACCTTCGCTGTAGCCAAGGTCGGACAATGAGCGGAAGGCCACGCGGTTCATCGAGTGACAGGCGGCACAAACCTCGCGGTACACCTTGAAGCCGCGCTGCAGCTGGCCTTTGTCATAATGACCGAAGGGGCCTGCAAAGCTCCAATCCTGCTCACGCGGCTTGTTGATCGGATAGCCGCTCGCAGCAAAAGCTGAGGTTAGCCCAACAGCGAGGACAAGTGCCATCGCTGCAGTTGTCGCGCCGATTTTTGCAAACATGTTTTTCATCATCTTATTCCGATTTATGTTCGTGAGCGCTCAGGCTTTTTTATCTGGTGATGCCGCAGCACCGGCGACTTGTGTGGCCCCGGCGTCAACCTGCTTCTTCGAGGTTTTCTCAAGCACGGCTTCTGTAATGGAGTTTGGCACACGGCGCGGTGTTTCGATCAAACCGAGCAGCGGCAAAATCACCAGGAAGAACCCGAAATAATACAGAGACGAAATCTGCGCCAGGAATGTGTAGACGCCTTCGGCCGGTTTGGCGCCAAGCCATCCAAGGAAGATCGAATTGACGACAAAGATCCAGAAGAACACCTTGTACCAGGGGCGATAGACCGCTGAACGTACTTTTGAAGTGTCCAGCCACGGCATGATGAACAGAACAGCAATGGATCCAAACATCGCCAACACACCACCAAGCTTGGATGAAATCGGGCCGATATCAAAGGTGATCGCGCGCAAGATCGCATAGAAAGGCAGGAAGTACCACTCAGGCACGATATGCGATGGTGTCACCAGCGGATTTGCCTCGATGTAATTGTCAGCGTGCCCCAGGAAGTTCGGCAAGTAGAAGACAAAATAGGCCAAAACCAGGAAGAAGATCATCAAGGCGAACGCATCTTTGACCGTCGCAAAGGGTGTGAACGCCACGGTATCGGTCTTCGACTTGACCTCAACACCGGTTGGGTTTGTTTGACCGGTTACATGCAGTGCCCACACGTGCAGGATAACCACACCGGCAATCATGAAGGGCAACAGATAGTGCAACGAGAAGAAGCGGTTCAGCGTTGGGTTGTCCACCGCAAATCCGCCCAGCAGCAATTGCTGGATTGGTTCACCGACGATTGGAAAGGCGGTAAAGAAGCCGGTGATCACGGTCGCACCCCAGAAGGACATCTGTCCCCAAGGCAGAACATAGCCCATGAACGCAGTTGCCATCATCAAAAGGAAGATGATGCAGCCCAGGATCCAAAGCAGTTCCCGCGGCGCCTTGTACGAGCCATAATACATGCCTCGGAAAATGTGCAGGTACACAGCGACGAAGAAGAACGAAGCACCATTGGCATGCAAGTAACGCATTAGCCAGCCATTGTTCACATCGCGCATGATGTGTTCGACCGACGAGAATGCACCTGCCGTTGAACCGTTGTAATGCATGGCCAATACAATACCGGTCAATATCTGTACGACGAGCATGATCGAAAGCATGCCGCCAAACGTGTAAGCATAGTTCAAATTGCGCGGTACAGGATAAGCCACGAATGAATCATACATCAGGCGCGGCAAGGGAAGACGTGCATCAAACCATTTTCCGACGCCTGTGGTTGCCTGGTAAGTTCCGTGATGTTCCAAGTTACTCATTAGAATGTCCCTATGCCTGGTCCGTGCCGATGATCAGGTTCGTCGCACTGGTGAAAACATATGGTGGAAGCGGCAGGTTCTCCGCTGC
>JAHEJF010000472.1 GCA_024639025.1 Ahrensia sp.
ATCTCAAAATTTCTACAATCGCGCTATAATTGATATCATGCGCTTCGGCACAGCCGACCAACCATTACCAAGTCTTGATTGGAGTACACAATGGTCAGAAACTTGCTCACACGCCGCACATTGCTCGCTGCCGGTGCCGTCAGCGCATCAACCCTGATCTTGCCGACCCATGCACAAGCGCTGGCACCAACCCGCACCATGCGCGGTGGCTCGAACAATTATCTGCCCGGCGCACCCATCGTTGACCGTATCGGTGGCGGTGGATTTTGGATGACCGGTTCGGTGCGTCGCGCCGGGGATGGCGCGCCTTTGGCCGGCCAGCGGATCCAGATTTGGGCACACACAACCGAGGGCCATGAACGGGACCCGCACAGCCATGGTGCAACGCTGACCGACGGCAATGGCGAGTTCCGCCTTGAAATGCCGCAAATTGTTCCAGCATTTGGCCAGGCGCATGGACATTTGGCCTATGATGACGATGCATATGAAACAGTGTTCCTGCGCCCTGTTATGGCCAGTTCAAAAGACACTACATTACACGCCGATTTTGTTCTTCAACCTGCTTGAGTGGCAGGAGCCAGATCCATGAGCCGCAATCGCCGCATCATGATCTGGCTGTTGCTGCTCTGTGGCATCTTGATTCCGCTGGTTTTGGCAGCCCAAAGTCCCCTGCTCGCGTTTCGCCAGCCAATCTACATCTTGGCCGGTTTTGCGGGTGTGACCGCCATGGTGCTGTTGCTGCTGCAACCCGTGCTCATTGGTAGATACCTGCCGGGGCTATCGGCGGCGCAAACGCGAAAGGGGCACCGCATTGTCGGTAGCATTCTTGTGCTGATGGTCCTGATCCATGTCGGCGCCTTATGGATCACCAGTCCGCCCGATGTTGTCGACGCGTTGTTGTTTGTATCTCCCACCCCGTTTTCTCCCTGGGGCGTGATTGCAATGTGGGCTGTATTTGCCGCCGCGTTTCTGGCCGCTGCGCGCCTTTCACTGCGGCTAAAACCGTCTATTTGGCGCGCAGGCCATACATTGCTCGTTGTGATCGCGGTTGCAGGCAGCGTTGCCCATGCGCTTCTGATAGAGGGCACGATGGAGCAAATTTCGAAAATTGGGCTGTGTACACTGGTGGTACTGGTCACTTTGAAAGTCGTGCGAGACCGCCGCGCCTGGGCGGTCCTGTTTCAGAAGCGATGATGGGGCTGGATCGCGCCTGTTCAAATACCAGGCGGACGATCCCACAGGCTGCGTTCAGGATCCCGCAAATCATGAACGGGTTCCTGGCCGTAGCAATCGGGACGGTTGTGGACAAATTTATGCCACCAAGCGCGCAGCATGGCCGCCAGTGCAATCACAGTGAGGCCAACAAAGATGTATCCCAGAAACTCTGGTCATTGTTGCGCGTCGGTAGGTGGCCCCGTGACGGGGCGCGCCTGTTATCTTACCACAAATACCGACATGCTCGCATGGGAAGCAAGGTACCCGGCATTGGAGGAGAACACATACTCGGCCAGCCCTGGTACATGACTTGCCATGACAATCAGGTCGGCCTGCAATTTGTCAGCAGCTTCGGCAAGCTTGTCATCAAGATCAATTGTTACATCATGACTTGTTTCTGTATGCGCAGCGAAGGTGACGCCAAGCTTTTCTGACTGTTCGGCGGCAAACGCGCTGAGTTTTTCCGCATAGGCTTCGGGTGTGGGTGCCACTTCCGTGGGGCCCGTCAGGGTCACACCAACGATGGAGGCATTCGCGTTGTAGGTTTTTGCCAGATCAGCCGCAACAGCCAAAGCTTTTTCTGTTTGGTCAGCGTGGCCCAGATCAACCGGAATCATTATTTTTGTGTACATGACGTTCCCTTCCTTTTTTCAAGAGAATTTCATGCCGAGAGCCGATTGACTTTGTTCTAGATCAAGCGTCCTTAATTGAGCGCAGAAAATGTTGCGCATCGGATTTGATTGCTTCCAGTTTTGCGTCGCACATGAAGATGATATCGTCTTGTCTATCAACCCCTTTAACACCGACAGATCTCGTGACAACTGATCGCAGAGAAGAAATCTGAGCCTAGTCATGTCGAAACTCGCGCTTTTGGATTTCATTCGCTCGCATAGATAGTGCTGACCAATTGAATTCAAGCGTCGCGGACATATTGCACAATTGCCAATTTAATGATGATCTCATTTGAAATGGGAAACCCGAATGGCGGATCATTCAACGTCCCGGCGAGCAGGCGGCCGCGCTAGCCGCGTTGCCCAACGCCGCAAACCTCCGAAAACCAACCCCTGCCCGCCCGGACAGATGGGAGGCCAGTACCAACCGCTCTCCGAACAAGACATCATCGCCATCTATCAAACAGCCTTGCGCCTGTTGGCTGACCTGGGCATGGGAGATGTGCCGCCGCAGCTGGAGCAAAAACTTGTCAGTTGTGGTGCCCAGAAGGCCGGTGACCGCCTGCTTCTTCCCGTTGAGCTGGTCGAAAGGACGATTACGCTTGCCGCAAAGGGATTTGTTTTTCATGGCCGTGATCCTGCGCGTTCCATCGAAGTTGGCGGTCAGCGGGTTCATTTCGGCACGGGTGGCGCGGCGGTTCAGACTTTGGACCTTGAAACGGGAGGATATCGCGCTTCGACACTCCGCGACCTTTAT
>JAHEJF010000473.1 GCA_024639025.1 Ahrensia sp.
GGTCGAATTCCTGAATGAATCCGCCGGTGCAACGGCCCCCGATGAGTTGATGATCACACGAACAGTCAAGGCCGACGCAAACGGTGTTTTCAGCTATGCGCCGCCATCAACGGGGTGGTGGGGTTTTGCAGCGCTGAACACGGCCGACTACACTTTGGCTCAGGATGGCGCGGATAAAGCAGTTGAACTGGGTGCTGTGATTTGGGTTCACTTTGAGGGTTGGACGGGTCAATGATGCGTGCGTTTGCATTTCTCATCTGCCTTCTTGCGGGCACCTTTGTCGCTACTGCCCATGGTCTGGTGGTTTTTGCCTCGGTTGACTGCAATGTCATTACTGTCGAGGCCAAGTTTTCAAACGGCAATGTTGCGCAAAAAGGCGAGCTTCGTGTGCTCGATGCCGAGCGTGAGAAACTGGCAACCATGGCGCTCGAGCAGGATGGGACCGCCTTGATTTCGCTGGACAGTATCGACCATTCTGAAGGCCTGTATATTGAGGTCGACACGGGTGGGCATGACAATTACTGGATTGTGACACCTGATGACATAGCGCGCGGTTGCGGGAGCTGATGCCGATGCAAGTAATGAAAAGACTGTCACTGATTTTCCTGGCAGTTTTCATGACGACGTCAGCGTTGGCACAGGAACGTCCGCGCATTGTTGCAGTCAATCATGCACTTCAATCCATGGCCGAGCGGATTGCGGGTGACACAGCCGATGTCCTGTTTCTTGTGCCTGAAGGGGTTGATCCTTCATTTTGGCGGCCATCCATTTCTGACATCAGCACAATTCAGTCTGCGGATCTGATTCTCCTCAACGGCGCTGGCTTTGCGACCTGGATCGATCGGGTGTCTTTGCCGCGGGCACGTATTGTCAATACATCCAGCGCCATCGCAGAGCGTTTCATCACCACAGAGAGCATCACGCACAGCCATGGTGACGGCGGCGAGCATTCTCATGAGGGGCTTGCCTCCTATCTGTGGCTTGACCCTGAATTGGCGGCAGAACAAGCGACCGCGATTGCCAATGCCATGATCAATCGTGATCTGGCCCCTGAAGCAGAAGTACAAGACCGACTGGACGCGATTCACGCTGAGCTCAGCGAACTGGACAGCGAACTGCGAGACACGCTTGCCGATGCGCAGGATATTGTCTTTGTTGCAACCCATCCCCGCTACCAGTATTTCGCACAGGCCTATGAGTTGGAAATTGTGTCGCTTGAATGGGAAGCAGGAGCCACGCCAGACGACAGTCAAATGTCAGCTCTAAGCGCACTCACACAGAAACAGGGCGCCAAAATTTTGATCTGGGAGGCCGAGCCAACAAGTGCTGCCAAAGAGGCGGTGGCCAGCATGGAGCTGGAGAGCGTTACATTTCCGCCGCTGGCAATGCCCAATGGGGACAAGACTTACCTTGAAACCATGAGAGCAGCAGCGGCCTCGCTCGCAGCAGCTGCGATGAAGAGCGACATGGAATAAACAGCGGCACATAGCCCTGATTTATTTGTTCAACACAAAGATAATTGAACATCGTCGGACGACAGCTCAACAAATGGCTGCGCAAGTCGCTGCAACGGTGTGTTGATGCCAAAATTTATCCCGGACGGTGAAGAGACAACATCTTGGCCAAACTGCCGATGCTTGGCAGATCATTTCACGTGTGATTGTCTGCTCAACAAGTCGCGGCTCGAAGCCATTGTCGATCTTGCCTCCAAAACTGACAGGACAGGACCATTGCAAGATGAGCAAACCCAAGAAAAAGTCGAAGCAGAAGGCTTGGAAGGTATATGTTTCCGGCTTTTTGGATTGGCCACGCGAAGATAATGAAGTCGCGGGTTTCGACAAATGGAAATGTGAATTGAATCCGAGTGGTCGTTTGTTGATCGGTGCAAAATGGCCCGGCAAAACTGAACCCGACGCAACCAAGGGACCTTTGGCAAAAAAGCTGAAAACCATACGCAAGACGTCGGATGGTCGTCCCATTGAGTGGACATTCAAAGCGCTTCCAGTTGTTTGGGGAATAGGTCGGCAGATACCCGCGCGTAGCTATGATGTGGTGATTAATCTTGGCTTGGGGGTGTATGGAAAGGGAAAAGAGACAACCATATTTCTCGAAAATGGCGCGCGCAATCAACGTGGTGGCGGAGCAGATGCAGTCGGAAGAACTGCCGGCAGGCATGGAGGTCCACCAACCAGAATTGAGCAAGGGGCTGGCTTGACCCTTGCGACCTCAGCAGGTTCATCAGCGAAGATTACCGCCGCAGCGGGAGAGCTCAATGTTTCCGGTACCCGCTTCAAGTTTGTGCGCAAGAATGCGCGCTCGAAAAATCACTATATTTGCAATGAAACGCGCTACTTGATGCTCAAGCAAGTGCGTCCAAACAAGCGCCTACACCAAACCTTTTTTATTCATGTGCCAGAGGCAAAGACCAACCGCGAAATCAGCAATTTGGCAAGCGCCCTTAAGCCACGGATTGAGCAGCTCATACAACCTTGAATGGCTGTAATGATCGTGGCAACAATAGAGGAGTTCAAGGCAAAGCAGGACGCTGAACTTCTTGAAGCTGTTCAAAATACCCAATAAAAGATTGAACGGGGGCGAGGTGTAGGCCTTACCCCCAGCCCACCGCATTACTGAATTCTCA
>JAHEJF010000474.1 GCA_024639025.1 Ahrensia sp.
TCGTGCACACCGGAAAGGGCAAGGGAAAGTCCACGGCGGCATTCGGCATGATTTTCCGCAATATAGCTCACGGTCGCAAATGCGCCGTGGTGCAATTCATCAAGGGCGGCATGTCGACTGGCGAGCGCGACCTTATCCTCGACAAGTTTACCGATCTTTGCAGCTTTCACACCATGGGTGAGGGGTTTACCTGGGAAACACAGGACAAGTCCCGCGATATTGAAATGGCCCAAGCCGCCTGGGCAAAGGCGAAAGAAGAAATATTGGACACCAGCAATAACATGGTGCTGCTCGACGAGATCAATATTGCCATCCGCTATGATTACATCGATGTTCACGAAGTCGTGGCGTTTCTGCGTGACGAGAAGCCATCTATGACCCATGTGGTGCTGACGGGGCGCAATGCCAGTCAGGACCTGATTGAGCATGCCGATCTTGTGACCGAAATGGAACTGGTCAAACATCCGTTCAGATCGGGCGTGAAAGCACAGATCGGCGTGGAGTGGTAATTCAGAGCTGATCACGATGCTTCCCGCCGGAAACGGCTTGCAAATCAAGACCCTTTAGCGCTGATGACGTCTGGCGATCTTAAGCGCACGCGCTGTGTTTCAAAAATTTTAACTCTCTGTCTCTATCATTTAGTCCCAATTACGGGTGCATATCATGAAGATTCAGCCAATCGATTCGATAGAGTGTGTGTTGCTTCACAACAGATACATGCCGATGACCGATCATCGGCTCGTTGAAATGATTGAATCTGAGGGCCGATCAGCGGGTGTCCGGGGCGAATTTCTGACGCGAACATCAAGTGTGGGCACTGAGTCTTATTGCATTGGTGATTTTCAGGTCGCGATTTATCAAGTGAATGCGGCGCTTCCCAAAAAAGGTTTTGGTGGCTGTTTGCCACAACCCATCACAATTCTGATGATGCCCGACGCTGAGCAGCGCATCGACAGCCATATCGCGCACACTTTCCTCAGCATTAAGCGACTACCGTCCGGATCCAAGGCAACTGAGAGGTTTGACGCAGAAGACGGGATAGATACCGAGTTCCAGTCATCAGAAGAATCACTGCTTGCCATGAAGCTGTGCTATTTGATTGCAGATGCCCTACACCGGAACAATCCAGCCATCGCTATTCACTGGCTGCCGTCCGATCACTTGGTTTCTCCGCAATTGTTTGAATCGGCTGCGTCGGGGCCTTCGCTTACACCGTTCTTTGTGCGTCCATATCTGTATTCAAGTTCGGGCAGTATTGGAGAGGGTCAACCTGTCGGCATGGTTGCAAACGGTTCCCAGTACTTGCTTGAAAAGCCTGTGATATTTGAGGAAGCGCCGGTTGACTACCAATGGATGATCAATCGGGTTACCCAATTCATCGATGAGTGCATCAGCAAGAACCGTGTGCCTGAAAACGGCGCTAATTTCTACGTCGCGAATGATGAAGTGATCGAAGTCATTCACAAAGACCCCGATCCTGCCAATCCGTTAGGCTCCTACACACTGATTGCGCGCAATGTGCCGGAATTTGGTATCAAGGGTGGCTTACACTCGGTTCTGACTTCACCAGTTCAAACTGAAACAGCGCCCAGCAAGGACGATGACAAGCTGGATGAGAACGATCCCATCGATCTTGCTATCCTCAATGCATTGCGGGCGCGAGAGGAAGCGGAAAAGGCCGAAGCGGCAACAAAACTTCCCGAAGTCAAAGACCGCCGCATGGCGCCGCGCAAAACCCATGAACTTGCATCGTTTGGTCGGCGTGCCGCATTTGGAAAGCGCTAAACTTTGCCCATTGGGAGGGTCAGTTTAGAGCCAACTGCGTATCGCTAAATGCTCAACGCCGGGATTCATTCCGTCTGTTCCATGACCACGCCATGACGGCATTGAGTTTGGACCCTAGGAATAATTCTCCCATAACAATCTGGCAGCCAGTGCCAAACAGGTCAGCGTCAACAGCGGCTTGATTAATCTGGCGCCGTTCTTGATCGCAAGCCGCGCACCAACTTGGGCGCCGGCAATTTGTGCAACACCCATGGCCAGGCCAACCTGCCAAACAACCGCACCAGAGAACGCAAAAACAACAAAACCGCCGACATTGGAAGCAAAGTTCAACAGCTTTGTGTGGGCTGTCGCGGTCAGGATGCCAAAGCCCGACAGTGTGACAAATGCCAGCATGAAGAACGAACCGGCGCCGGGACCAAAAAATCCGTCATAAAAGGCAATAATTGGAACAACTAGCGCCGTAAAGACCATCGGGCTTATACGCTGTGCGCGGTTCTGATCATCCAATCCGGGTTTCAACCAGAAAAAAAGCGCAACACCAATGAGCAGGAATGGCAAGATGAAGCGGATATTGTCGGCCGGGATATAGGTGATCAGCAGGGCTCCCAACCCGGAGGCCACAAAGGCCAATATTGCCGGCCCAATCTGGGTTTTAAGAGAGACGTGCCCCCTCAAACCGTATGTCACCGCGGCGGAAGCAGTGCCAAACAATCCCTGAAACTTGTTGGTGGCCAGCGCCTGGATGGGCGAAAATCCTGCCAGCAGCAGCACCGGAACCGTTACCAGTCCGCCCCCGCCGGCGATGGAATCAACGAAACCGGCCAAAAAGGCAGCAAGAACCAGCAGG
>JAHEJF010000475.1 GCA_024639025.1 Ahrensia sp.
AGAACAACAGCGCATGGCCGAACTGATCGCACAGGCTGAAAATCTGGAAGAATTCATTGCTTCGCTTGGCGAGGAAGCAGAAAGAGTTCAGGCCGAGAGAGAAGCCAGGATCAAGGCTGAAGAACAGGCGCGAATAGATGAAGAAAAGCGCCAGAAGGAGGCAGCCGAAGCTGCGATTATTGCCGCCCAAAAGGCGCGGGAAGATGCAGAACGTGCAATACGAGAGGCAGATCTGGCTAAACAGTTAGAAGCCGAAGAGGCACTCAAACAGGCCGAACAGGCAAAATTGGAGGCCGAACGTCAGCAGAAACTGGCACAAGAGGCGATCATTGCCGCGCGCAAGCGCGCTGAACAATTTGCCGCTGCGCCGCAGCGAATCATGCCCACACTCAACTTTTCCAAGCAGCAGGGAGCATTGGCAAAACCGGTTGCTGGCCGTACAATAACCGCATTTGGTGCGGATGACGGGTTTGGGTCTAGAGCCCAGGGCGATACGATTGAAACTTCACCTAACGCAATTGTTACCGCCCCAGCGGGTGGAAAAGTGCTGTATGCAGGTCCATTTCGTGCATATGGTAACCTGTTGATATTGGATGCGGGTGAAGACTATCAACTCGTATTGGCTGGGTTGGACCGAATAGATGTAGTACAAGGGCAATTTGTGCTCGAAGGTGAACCTGTAGGCGCAATGGGCCGTATTAGATTGGCTAGTGTAACGGCTGCCGCGACGAACAATGAAAATCCGACACTCTATGTTGAGTTTCGGAAAAACTCGAAACCGGTTGATCCCTCGCCATGGTGGGAACGGGTTAACGCGGGAAGGACTTGAATATGCTGCGGAAATTATCTCTTTTGTTTGCTGGTGCGTTATTTGGCGCAGGCGCGACGATCATGCTCGCTGGACAACCGGTGATCAGTGCAAATGCCGCTGGAAGCGAGACCTACAAGAACCTTGCCATATTTGGCGATATTTTTGAGCGGGTGCGCAGCAATTATGTCGAAGAACCCAACGAGGAAGAACTGGTCGAGAGCGCCATCAATGGCATGCTTTCCGCACTCGATCCGCATTCATCCTATTTGAATGCCGATGATGCTGAAGATATGCGCACGCAGACCAGCGGCGAATTTGGTGGTTTGGGCATCGAAGTCACAATGGAAGACGAGTTGGTGAAGGTGATCACGCCGATGTATCAGAGTCCCGCTGAAGCTGCCGGCGTGCTAGCTGGTGACTTCATCTCACAAATTGATGGTGAAGAAGTACGTGGCTTGACCCTGCAACAAGCCGTCGAAAAAATGCGTGGGCCGGTCAATACACCGATTGTTCTGGAACTGTTACGCGAGGGAGCCGATAAGCCCATCGAGGTGACAATCATTCGCGATATCATCAAAGTGCAGGCCGTAAAGTACCGGGCCGAAGGTGATATTGGGTATCTGCGTGTGATCTCTTTCACCCAGAAAACCTACAGCGACCTCGAAAAAGCCATCGATAGTTTGACCGAGGAAATCGGTGAGGACAAGCTCAAGGGCTTTGTTCTTGACATGCGACTCAATCCAGGCGGTTTGCTGGACCAGGCGATCAATGTTTCCGACGCCTTCTTGGAAAAAGGCCTGATCGTATCGACCAGAGGCCGGGATGATCGCGACAGCCGTCGGTTCTCGGCACGCGCGGGTGACTTGGTCGATGGCAAGCCGGTTATCGTGCTGATCAATGGCGGATCTGCATCGGCGTCAGAGATCGTCGCTGGCGCGCTGCAGGATCATCGTCGAGCAACAGTTTTGGGCACACAGAGCTTTGGCAAGGGATCGGTTCAGACCATCATTCCGCTGGGCGAAGGTGGCGCGCTAAGACTGACCACGGCGCTGTATTACACGCCAGCTGGTGTCTCTATTCAGGGTAAGGGCATAACGCCGGATATCAAGGTCAACCAGACCCTTCCTGAAGAATTGCAGGACCGTGATTTGACCCGGGGTGAATCAGATTTGCGTGGACACATTGCCGGTGAAGAGGAAGATGAAGAGGGTTCTGGTTCTGTTGCCTACGTGCCGCAGGATCCCAGCGAAGATGATCAATTGACATTTGCGCTGGAACTCTTGCGCGGCGAGCGTGTTGATGAGGCATTTCCGCCAGATCCATCAAAAGCGTTGCCGAACTAATGGCGCCATTGCCAAAGCGCATTTGATTTCTAATATGAGAGGCCACCGTTTCAGGTGGCCTTTTGATTCGCTCGATTGCTGAAAGCCTGTTTTTGATGAACGATCTCAATGCACCTTTGGGGATGAACAACAGGCAGCCGCCCAATTCCCCTACACAAACGCAAAGCGTCAGTACGAGCACTAGTGGTGGATGGACACTTGCAGGACTGGTGCTTGGAATCATCGTTGCGCTCAATGCCTACACGCTGATCACAGCTGATCGCGGTTCTACCGAGACAATCGTACGACTTTCCGAAGATCCAGTCGTTGAGGTTGCCGACCAGCAAGTGAGCACCACTGAACAAGCGCAAACAGAAGCAGAGCCTGAAGTCGAAATTATTTATGGCGATCCGGATTTGCAGGATACTGCGTCAGAAGAACCATCGTTGCCGGTGCCGGAACCGCGCGAGGATGTCATTCAGGTCTCTCCTGGTGGACC
>JAHEJF010000476.1 GCA_024639025.1 Ahrensia sp.
TCGCCATGTCGTTGAGATCATGTTGATCGCGGTGGAGGCGCTCGATCATGTCACCGACCGCCCGGGCTTCTTCCTCAGAGTCCCAAGCGGCATGGACCTGCACCTTTGGATCGTCAGGGTCGGGTTCATCTGTGAAGAGCGTTTTGCCCAAGCGATCTTCATTGTGATCAATCAGATGGGAGGCGGCGCCCAAAATATGGGCGGTCGAGCGGTAATTTCGCTCCAGTTTGATGGTTGTTGCGCCGGGAAAATCTTTCTCAAACCGCAAGATGTTGTCGACCTCGGCCCCCCGCCAGCCATAAATGGACTGATCGTCATCGCCGACGCAGCAGATATTGGTCGGCGCTCCTTTGGGACGCTGGGACAAAAGCCGCAGCCACAAATATTGCGCAACGTTGGTGTCCTGATACTCGTCGACGAGAATATATTTGAAGCGTTCGTGATATTCGGCCAGCACATCGGGGTGGTTTTTCAGGATGCGGATCGGATGGCAAAGCAAGTCGCCAAAATCAGCCGCATTGAGCGTACGCAGGCGATCCTGATAGGCGATGAACAATTCGCGTGCCTTGCCGTCTGCAAATGAGCGTGCATCACCTTCTGGAATATCGCCCGGTCCCCAGCCCTTGTTTTTCCATCCGTCCATCATTTGAGCGAATGTGCGCGCCGGCCAGCGTTTGTCGTCAATGCCTTCGGCCTGTATGAGCTGTTTGATGAGCCTTATCTGGTCGTCTGTATCCAAAATGGTGAAGTCTGATTTGAGTCCGACCAATTCTGCGTGTTTGCGCAGGATCTTGACGCCGATCGAGTGAAAAGTGCCGAGCCACGGCATGCCTTCAACAGCGCCGCCAACCAGCACGCCGATCCGTTCCTTCATCTCCCGCGCAGCCTTGTTTGTGAAGGTCACGGCAAGAACCTGGCTTGGCCATGCGTGGCCCTGACCCAGAATATGCGCAATCCGTGTTGTAAGAACCCTTGTTTTCCCAGTGCCAGCGCCAGCAAGTACCAGCACCGGCCCTTCCAGCGTTTCGACGGCGCGTTGTTGTTCGGGATTGAGGCCATCCAGATAGGAGGGGGCCCCGCGAGCCGCCATGGCGCGTGCGGCAATACCTGACCCTTGACCCGTCGGCGTCATTTTTGCCTGCGACTCACTAAAGCCGCCAGGCTCGTCATCAAAGGGTATGTCATCGAAAGGGTTGCTCATTTGTTCGCAATGTAGTGATTCGGCCAGGAATTGCGAGCGTTTTAGAGTCTGCAGCCCCAGAATGGAAAGGCTGAACCCGATTTTGTGAGATGTTTCCAATGCCAATTGAACGTCATCATTTGGCCAATGAGAAACGCCAACTGAATACCGCCGCTGCCCGCATTAACGTGTTGGTAATGAACTTTATCGTATTTTAACCAAATGGAACGGATTTTCATAACGCTGTCTTTGTGGGCGACATTGGCTTTTGCCGATGCCTCAGCCCTGCTTGCAGACAATGTAGCGGTGGAGCAGGTGGAACTGGCCAGAACAAATGTTCCGCTGGTTCAGATCGACTTCATGACCACAGGTCCACGGTCTTCACGCATGCCACAGGGCATCTTGCATCAATTGGATGCTTGCAGCCCAGAATGCCAAGCCGAGCGCCTTGGTCTGGTGTTTGAAGACTAGTCTCTGTCAGTCTTTGATGGAATCGCGGTGCCCGGATTCATCCAATATTTTCGATGCCCAAATCAGTGCCAGCGTTTCGGTTGAAGGCTGAAACGCCCTAACGGTGTTCCTCGACGCTTGCATCGATTAGCGCATCATTGAACGTGCGCAGTGCCTTCACCTGTGTTGCCCAGCCAATGATTTTTGTTTCTTCGGATTCAGAAACCACAGGCAAACTCTGATATCCACCGGCATCAAACAGCCGAAGGGCGTGATCAATGTTGTCGGTAGGCTTGAGGGTGGGTGTGTCCTTGTCCGGGTCAATTTCCTGCAGTTCTGAACCAGAAGGCAATGCATCATAGAAGTCCTTGACTTTCTTGGTGCGCATGATGGTGCGATGCGGCCCCAGATGATCAAACAAGCCCCGCATTTCCAGTTGCCAGTGAAAATAGGAGTGGCCATGCACAGCCTGGTTGACACCATGTGAAATGGCAACGGCCAGCAATAGAGCAATGGACAACGTGTAGCCGCCCGTGAGCTCAAACACGATCATCGTGGTTGAAATAGGAGCCCCGAGCACCGCGCCGGCAACGGCACCGGTGCCCAAAATGGCATATAGCCCGCCGCTTGAGGCAAAATCCGGAAACACGCCGCCAGCAATCAAGCCAAAGGCGCCACCCGTTGCAGCGCCCAAATATAGCGCTGGGGAAAAGATCCCACCGCCAAAACGAGAGGCGAGTGTAATGGCGGTTGCGGCGGTCTTGGCAATGATCAACAAGAACAGCAGACCCAGCGACAGTTGGTTCCACAAAATGCGGTCTGTGACTTCGTAGCCCACGCCCAGTATTTCAGGCAAAAATACGCCCATTATGCCGATTGCAAAACCGCCAATGACGGGACGAAGCCAAAGCGGAATGCTGATATTGCGGGCCACGTAATCGGTTGAAAACAAGGCAAATTGGAACAGGATTGCCACCAAAGCACAGACCACACCAAGCA
>JAHEJF010000477.1 GCA_024639025.1 Ahrensia sp.
TCACTACCATTTTCATATTCGCATGAAGTGTCCTTCCGGCTCACCCAATTGTCGGGCACAGGCGGCGGTGCCGCCCGGGTCCGGCTGCGGCAAACCGCTCGCCTGGTGGTTCACTTCCGAACCATGGACACCAAAGAAACCGAAACCCGGCGCCAAGCCAGCCAAGAAAAAGGTGGTAAAGCTCAAGGATCTGCCTGGGGCGTGTTCACGGGTTCTGAAGGCCCAGCAGCCGGCGAATGAGCAATTGGTCACGCTCGATGGAAACTACGATCAGACTGCTGCATTGGCCTCGGCACTGCGGTCGACATCGCCGGGCGCCAAGGCAACAAGCGGGGCCTATAGCTGGCCTGTACCGGCCAACCGTCCCAGACACTGACATTGCAAAACATCAATGTTTGCAAATTGCCGCTTTTAAGCGCGGCCGGTTTCATCTATAGCATTTCAAACGATTTAATCGGCCAGGACAATGACAGACTTTACCCAGATTGAGCACCCCATGCTTGCCCTGATCGCACATGACCAGAAAAAGGACGATCTTGTCGATTTTGTCGGCAGGCATCACGCCCATTTTCTGCGGTGCAAGTTGCTGGCAACGGGCACAACTGGTGGCAGAATTGCCAAGATGCATAGCGATCTGGACCTGACGCCACTCAAGAGCGGACCGCTCGGCGGCGACCAACAAATTGGCGGATTGATTGCAGAAAACAAGGTTGATGGCTTGATCTTCTTTGTGGACCCTTTAACACCCATGCCGCATGATGTTGATGTGAAGGCACTGATGCGTCTTGCTATTGTTTACGATATTCCCATGGCACTTAATCGCTCAACGGCAGAAATCATGCTATTGGACTTTGCCGCCCGATTTAACGGAGAAAAAGATGCCCACTGATTATAGTTCGGCGCCAACTGCCCTGCCTTTCCCGATTCTGATTGCCGATATTGGCGGCACCAATGCCCGGTTTGCGATTGTGGTTGATGCGTTTGCGGAACCCAAGACGTTTCCAACCATCAAGGCGGCGGACTACGCCTCGCTCGACGCTGCGATACAGAGCCATGTTCTGGACCGCACGTCGCTCATTCCGCGCGCAGCCGTACTGGCAGTCGCAGGTCCAACAGACGGTGATGAGATCGATCTGACAAACAGCGACTGGGTGGTCAAGCCAAAGGAAATGATCGAAAAGTTCGGCCTGCAAGATATTATCGTGCTCAACGATTATGAAGCGCAGGCTCTGGCGGTTACCGCACTGGGCGAAGACCAGTTGCAAAATGTCGGTGATGCAAGTCGGGATGATCGCGGCAATTGTGTTGTTATCGGCCCAGGAACCGGCCTTGGTGTCGCGGGTCTTATTCACGCTGCCAGCACCTGGGTGCCGGTGGCGGGCGAAGGCGGTCATGTTGATATTGGTCCGCAAACCGACCGCGACAATGAGATATTTCCCCATTTGGACCGCATTGAAGGCCGCGTATCGGGCGAGCAGATCCTCTGCGGCCGCGGTCTGCTCAACCTATACCGGGCGGTAACCGAGGCTGCTGGCGATACACCAAAGCTGACTTCACCGGAGGAGATCACCAAGGCTGCAACCGACAAGAGCGATCAATATGCGGTGGAGACCATCTCCTTGTTCTGCGAGTATTTCGGCCGCGTTGCCGGAGACCTGGCCTTGGTATTCATGGCCAAGGGGGGCGTCTTCCTGACCGGCGGGATCACCCAAAAGATTCTACATATTTTCGATGGTGAGCGCTTCCGAAAAGGTTTTGAAAACAAAGCGCCGCACAGTGCGATGGTTGCAAGCATGCCAAGTTTTGCAATTCTGCATGAGCAGGCACCCATGGTCGGTCTCGCCGCCTATGCTTGCGCCCCGACGCGCTTTGGCGTTTCGCTTGATGGAAGACATTGGTCGGGCGCGTAAAGCGAGCCCTGTCTATTCGCATAATCATCAGATATAAATGCGAAAAACGGCATTGAAGGCAGAGTTTGTTTGACAGAGCCCGTAACAAGATCTGAGACCTCCGCCTTGGAGCTGGGCGGATCGGTCTATCAATTGCTCAAGCGGATTTTCCGCGAGAACGGCGCGGCCTACAAAGGCAAATATGTGTTTGCCGTTGCCTGCCTGCTGGTCATTTCGGCAACAACGGCATTCTCTGCGTGGATCATGCGCGATGTGGTGGACGAGATTTTCTATCGCCAGCGCGAGGAACTGATCGCCGTTATTTCGCTTGCTATTGTGGCGGCCTTTGTCCTGCGTGCCTTTGCGATGTATTTCCAGTCGATCACCATGGCTCAGATCGGCAATGACCTGGTTGCAAAATACCAGAGCCGAGTATTCGACAAATTGATGCGAACGGGCATCGGTTATTTCAACGACAACCGGTCAGCGCAATTGGCCGCGCAGATCAGTCAGAACATCACCGGCATCAGGGATGTGATGTCGATAACCGTCACCTCTTTCGCCCGCGATTTTGTCACCCTGATCGGATTGGTGATTGTGATGTTCTTGCAGGACCCGGTTTTGTCCCTGATCACCTTCATCATCGGCCCGCTCTTGTTGCTGGGCGTGTCTTGGGTCTCGCGCCGGGTGCGCTCGGTCGTTCGTGAAACTGTTGAGCTGAACGCGCGCGTCATCG
>JAHEJF010000478.1 GCA_024639025.1 Ahrensia sp.
GGATAATTTCGGACATCATTGCGGGCCGCACCGGCCATAGCCTCGATTGACAATGGCGAACAACCGAAATTGCCTTCATTTGCGCCCAGACGGGCCTTGAATTTTTGCCCCATCGCACGCTCTGAATGCTCCGGCGCAACAAAGGGTATCGTGGCGGGCAATTTGGCCAGTGGCGGGTGAATCCTGGGCGGCATGTAGGCTCCTTGATCTGACCGGTTAAATCATCTGACTGACGGCTTTACCGACAAGATAGACCGAAACGGTGAAGAGCAATATTTGAATCACCAAGAAATATGCGTTGTGCGGCAGCCATTGCGATATTCTGCGGCCCAGGACGGCACCTGCCGATGCAACAGCAGCCATGGCGAGCACTGTGGGCCAATGAAAGTTCGACATCAAACCGACGGATAAGTAGGCTGGCAATTTGAACAGATTGATTGCCGCGAAAACCAGCGTATTGGTGCCCGCATATTGCATTTTTGGGAGCTTTTGCGGCAGGACAAAGCTTTGAAAGGGCGGCGAACCTGTATGCGAGATGAAACTGGTGATACCGGTGATCGTGCCCCAGATTGCACCCCTGACAGGTTGAAATGGCTTGACCGCATCATGGCCGCGCAGCCTTTTCCTCAAAGCCTGGGCGCAATAGACGATGCCGATCATGCCGGTTGCAAGCGCTGCAATTGCAGCAGAAACGTAAGGCGCAAGAAGTGACGCGATGATCACACCGACAAGACCGGCAGGAATAAGCAGCAGCACATTCTTGGATGAATACTCGCGGCGATACAGCCAAACGCCCACAACGTCGCTGACAATGTAGATGGGCAGCAACAGACCTGCAGCCACCAACGGATCCATCCAAATTGACAGGATGGGGACAGACAGAGCGCCCGCTGACGCCAACCCGCCTTTTGATGCGCCGACAATCAGCGACGCGAGCAGCAGAAGAAAAATGTGTTCCATAAAGGCAGAAGTGCAATTCTGGTAGGTGGCCTGAAGCGCGGAATGTAGCGCAAGCCACTTTGGAGAGAAAGCGCAAAAGGCCCAAGCCAAGACGAAGTGGAAATTGCCAGCACTTGGCCGAACAAGTTCGTCAGAACAGAACTTCAAGCATCTTGGTACTTGGAACGTTTTTCCGCCTGCCTGTGTTTCATCGTTGGCACGCACGGAATTTCCGACGGACCATTGAACGTATCAAGCGCGGCAACACACTGGTCCAGATCATTGGTTGCCAAATGCGCGTAGCGCAAAGTCATCTGGATATTCTGGTGCCCCAGGAAGGTTTGCACCCGCCGCAAGTCTATGCCTGCCTGTACGAGGCGCGAAGCACAGGTATGCCGCAGGATATGCGGAACGACTTGCTTATCCTTCTCCAATCCACATTGTTTTTTTGCTTGATGCCAATGATACAGGAACCTTTGATATTTAATGGCGGCAAAGGGACCACCCGCTGCCATGCGGTGCTTTTCGATGATGCGCTGCGCGCGCTCGGTCAGGGGCACGGTTCGGCTCTTGCCTGACTTGGTGATCCAGAACGTGGCCCGACCATTGACAATGTCACCATGTTTGAGTGCCAGCGCTTCACCCACACGGGCGCCGCTATCGATAAGAAAAATGCACAAATCGGCATGTAATTCATCGGTTACCCTAATTAAATCAAACATCATTTCTTCCTCCAGTTTCGTTAAAAAACGAATTCTCTGGTTCTTTTCTGGCAGTCGAACATAGGAAGGAAGTTTAGTAATGATTCCGGACCGTTCTGCTTTGCGAAGTAATTTATAAAGCGCCGACAGTTTCCTGTTTATGGTCGCGTTTGAATTACCTTTTTTGCGGAAATATACAATCAGGAAGTCTATCAGATCGTCATCATATGACGTAATTGAATGTGCGATCATTACTTCGTCAATTTCAGTAATAAAAGCAAGTACAGATGATTTATGGGATCCTAATTCCCATAATACAGACTCATGCTTATTGTATATATGCGATAGTCGCACTCTATATGACCCGTTCAATTGGCTTCTCGAGCGTGTATTGAACTTGTGGGCCGTAGAATTGCAAGTGATAATACTGCCTCTTGTAGGGGCAGCTAAACTATAACCATATTTCAAAACTCCTCCGAACTGGGGCGCTGATTATTGACCAGAAGCGCGATTTTCTCAGGGAGCTCCCCTAAACCCCCAAAAAAGGCAAAACCCGGCAGTTGCCTGCCGGGTTCAATATTTTGATAGCTACATCATCAGATCAGAACGATGAGGTGAAACGCATGCGCCATTCCCAACCATCGTCGTCGTCGACCGCATTGCCTGGCGTGATGTCTTCGTGATAGCGAACGCGTGATGACACTTCGAACGTCTCGGTCAGAGCATATTTTGCTTCTGCCCCGACGACGAAATCACCATCATCGCCCGTTGAGGCTTCTTCGATGGCATAGATTGCACCGATATTGATAGAGAGGTTGTCAGTCGCGCTGAAGCCATAGTTTGCAGCAAGTACCCAGTCATAAGCTGCGGAATAGTCACCACCGTTACCAGCGTCAGAAGAATAAGCAACATGAGCGCCCAATCCGCCATAGGACGCAACAAGCTTGGCAC
>JAHEJF010000479.1 GCA_024639025.1 Ahrensia sp.
TTAAGATTGATCTGGCCAAGTTTACGTTGGTTGCTGCCACCACGCGGCTGGGGCTTTTGACGACGCCACTGCGTGACCGCTTCGGCATTCCGGTGCGACTTGAGTTCTACTCGGCCGAAGAATTGGAACAGATCATTCGGCGTGGTGCCCGCATCATGGGTCTGAACATTGCTGATGAAGGCGCGATGGAGATCGCACGGCGATCCCGTGGCACGCCCCGCATTGCCGGGCGGCTGCTCCGGCGCGTACGTGATTTTGCCGATGTGGCAAAATCAGATCTTGTCACGCGTGAAATCGCTGATGCGGCGCTGTCGAGATTGGAGGTTGATTCGATCGGACTTGATTCGCTCGACCGCCGCTATCTGAACCAGATCGCCAAGAATTTCGGCGGCGGCCCAGTGGGTATTGAGACCATCGCGGCAGCGCTATCAGAACCGCGGGATGCGATTGAAGATATTATTGAGCCCTTTCTGATACAGCAGGGATTTATTCAGCGAACGCCGCGCGGCCGCATCATGACAGTCCACGCCTGGGACCATCTGGGTATCAAGGCGCCGTCGGACATGGCGGCGATCCAGGCGGGCCTGTTTGAGAATGAATGAAACACTTTATAATAGCAGGCACAATTGAGCGGCGCTGTTTCAGAGAGCCGGGAAACTGAAAGCGGAGGACAAGATGACGAACGATGTACAGACGCTCATACCGCGCCAACCTGTGCCTGATCTCACTCTGCCAACGCTGCATGAGGGCAATTGGAGCCTGATGAATGAAGCGCCGGAGACCTTTTCGATCGTGGTCTTTTATCGGGGTTGGCACTGTCCGGTCTGTCGTCGGCAGTTAACTGAAATCGAGGGACTGGTGGATGCATTTGCCGAGAAAGGCGCGCTGATCACCGCCGTTTCTGTTGATTCCAAGGATCGTGCCCAGCAAATGTTTGATGAGGCGGGACTGGACAAGCTCAACATGGTCTATGGCCTGTCTCTGGAGCAAGCGCGCCAATGGGGATTGTTCATTTCGACCAGTCGTGGATTGACCAGTGTTGGCGTGGAAGAGCCGTTCAAATTTGCCGAGCCGGGCATGTTCTTCGTCAGGCCCGACAACACCTTGTTCTATTCAAGCGTCCAAAGCGCGCCGTGGGGTCGCCCCAAGCTTGAAGAGTTCCTCAGCACCATCGATTTCGTGCTTGAGAACAATTATCCGGCGCGGGGTGAAATCGTATCGCTGGTTTGAACGCATGATTGAAGCTCAACCTTCGGTTTTTGCTTTCAAGTTCAATTGCATGAGCAGGTTGCCGGGCATCGGTTCACCGCCAAAGGTTTGGACCATGCCAAAAGCACCGCCGAACGACCAGATTGACCAGCCAAAACCGTGTTGTTCTGCGAGCGCGATCATGTCGTTCAGATAGGCTAGTCGCCATGCCGGATCGGTTTTGAATCGCTTGCCATATTCCTGCGCAATAAAGCCAAATTCACCCAGATAGATTGAAGCAGGGTCAATCTCGTGCTTGGCAGCCCAATTGGCGACGGTGACAAAGCGCTTTTGCATGTATGGCCCAAGTCTGTCTTCGCTGCCCCATTTCTCAAATTCGTTGCGAATGTACCATCCTGCATCGCTGCGTTCGCTGCCACGCAAGGTTCCATTGATGAATTCGCCGTTGACCCGCGGCATGTTTTCAACGGTGTGCGCCGTCAAGTTAGAGGGTGGGTAAGGCAGGTTCTGGAAAGCGCTGACCGGTTTGCCCACCCAATCGGCACTTTGATGGGTCAAAATGAACGGCGCATAGGTGTGAAACGTCCATAGGATGTTGTCATCATTGAATTGCGCGGGGTCAAATTGCGTGAGAGCGTATGCAGATCCGTGGCAGGCGCCTGACAGGACCAGTGAAATTTTGTCATTGGCTTTCCTAGCCGCCGCGTGCAACTGGCTGAGTTGTGCATACCACAGCGCTACCAGGTCTGTTTGATAGCAATCATAGGCAGGTTCGTTGATGAGTTCGAGCGCGACGCTTTCAGGATCGTATTTGGCCAGTTCAGCGGCCATTTTTTCGACCAACGCCAAATAGGTGACAAATGTCAGATCATCATCGAGAATTTGCGAAACGCCGATCGCCTGTTCGCTGTCAAAGCGGGAAATCGTATGCAGGTCAACGATGATGTTCAAATCCTGTTCAGCGATGCGTTCAATTGCCCGGTGCACGCTGGCGAAAAGCGCGGCCTGACGTTCAGGGTCGTCGTCGTACAGGAACATGGCCGGATCAACCGGCATGCGTACTGTTGTCAGACCGGCCTGCTTGAGACTGGCGATCTCGTCATCACTGACAAAGCTTTGCCATTCAGGAAAGTTTTCGATGATGTCTGGCTCGTTCCAACGCGCCGCATCAGGCCATGTAACCCATTGATCCATGGATATACCGCGCCCGGGCACAAACTCGGCTGCCTCCGCGATCGCGGGTGCAAGTAAAATGCCTGTCGCCAGCAGCCTTGCAATCCAACTGTTTTTGCTTGAATTCATGGGAGTGAAAATAACACGGTTGAACAGGTGATGTAGTGACTAATGGCGATCTTGGTAAATTGGGCGGTGCAGTCGCACT
>JAHEJF010000040.1 GCA_024639025.1 Ahrensia sp.
GGTATATTGAACAGGCGCGACCACAACGGCCTGTGCGGTGGCCAGGGCGATGATCACACATGTTTCTGCAAGGGCGGCCAATGCGGCCATTGATACCAGCAGGATGATTTCGGTTGCCGTCGACGGCGTTTTCCAGACAAAGAGCAGCGGCAAGGTGAGCAGGCCCCACGAAACGATCGCCGTATAGGCGACAGTGGTGGATGTCCTGTCTTCCCCGGCCAGCACGCGTGAGAGGATTTGTCGACAGGCAAACGCCGATGCGGCAATAATCAACAGAAATGCAGCGGGATGGACTATGCCCATGCCGGGCCGGATCACGATCAAGGTACCCAGGAACCCGATAACAACCGCCGCCCATCGCCTGATGCCCACCGGTTCTTTGAGAATGAGCGCGCCCAGCACCGTGACGATGAAAGGCGCAACAAAGGTGATCGCAACCGCATCGGTCAAGGGTACATAGGCGATGGCAATGATGAACAAGGTGGCGGAAATGGTCGCCAGCACACCACGCCCGATTTGCAAGCGGAGTTGGTTGGTCCGCAACACACCCAACCCTTTGAACGCAATATAGATGAGGATGGCAACCAGCAGCCCGGACTGGCGGCTCCAGACAATCTGAATGGAAGGAAGCGAATCAGTCAGGAACTTGGCCATCGCATCAGTTGCGCCAAACAAGGCCATCCCGGCAAACATATACATCAAGCCCAGCTTGCTGTTGTTGGTTCTGGGTGCGCTGCTCGCTGCAACCGGAGATATCGGATTGATGGGCACAGAGGCAGCCTTGGTGATTGATGATAACCGACGCTAAGGCTCAAATTGCTTGGCGTCTAGCGCCTCCTTGGCGCGAGGACAAGGTTTCATGCGTGAACTGGGGCAACCACCCATTGATTGGGAAGGTCGCAATGACTGCTTTGAGCTCAAAGTGGACTTTCAATTTCTGGTTTCGTTTAGTCGTCGGACTAACTGGACCCAGCAGGTTGATTGATCTGACTGCCATTTAAGAAGGCCAAGTGAGGTAGATACATGCAGATTGCTATTTCAAGCGTCTATGCACCCCCCTTTGACGGTTCCACCGGCAATTTTGCAAGCACTTAAAAACTCTGCACTGGCGCTATTACTGTTTCTTTCCGTACACTCTTCAAATCCATGAACCCCGACTCCATCAATAATTTTTCCATTATTGTCTACGCAGAAGTACATATCCGCTGCGTCACCGCAGTCATGAGTTTCCAGAAATCTGACTAAGCTTTTCAAAAATCTACGCAATTGAACCTCCAACTCTGTTCTTGGGAGCCGATTTTGGGTGCACGCGTAATTTGTTGCTCGAGCTAGCAATACAAGCCATCAATATGGCTGCAGTATAATCCGTCGGTCTACAACCTTCTTGACGTACTTGATTTTGCCTATCGCTTGCCTTGAGGGCTCCAAGCTCCACTCATCCTCGGCCAAGCCGCTCAATGTGACCAGCCCTTTGCTTACCTGGACATCTGTTTGCCATGGGCTGGTTCCAGGAATTTGCAGTAATGTGTCAATGACGTTGAAATGAATAATTTCATCGTCTGCTTGGGTTGGCGCACTGGCGCCCTTGGGTCTTGTTGCCAGGAATTGAACAATATCCGATCTGCTGACCATTCCGACAAGCTTGAAGTCACCTAGCAACTCGTCTTTGGCAACTACAGGAAGTTGACTGACATCTTTGTCCTGCATGATATCAACAATCTCAGCGAGCGTGCTGGTATCGGTCACAGTTATTACGTTTTTCGACATTACATCCTTTGCGTATAAGCCATGCGATTTTTTGAAGTCGGCATTTGTTCCCTCATTGCTGACGCCAGGCAGGCCAGTGCCAGTGCCGATTTCCTCTCGTCGAATTAGATCGCTCTCGCTTACTATGCCAACAATATTGCGCTCTTCCATGATCGGCACGGCACCAATCTTGTTTTTGCTTAGTAGCTCGGCAACCTCTTTGACACTTGACTCAGGATTGGCTGTAATGAGCTTTGGCGACATAATGTGATGCGCCGATACTTGAGCCGGTTCAGAAATGGCCGTCTTTCCAATTTTGTCATTTTCTATTTTGGAAGATCGCAGGTCATTTTCTAATGCACCCATATCAACCTCCATTCTGTTTGCACGCAAATCCATCATCGAATTGCGTTCGGCGATTCCACGCGTTAGTGGCAGGTATTTGGTGTATTCTTGGATCGGACGATCGGATTGCAGCTATGCGGCACTTTGATGATCGAAATCTATGGCGCACCGAATAATAGCAGTCATCCGTTCACTCCTCGCCATGAATATTTTGGCAATGCCAAATCTAACGCGAGGAACACGCCTTCAGCGATATTATAGGGATTTTTTCCTCCAATTGCAACTTTCTGCGTTGGATCAGAACCCGATAAATCATCTACATGATCCAGAAACTGGGGGCGACGAAAGTCAACTTTGTCCGCTCAGCCGACATTCGCCATTTCACGGATTCAAATCCAATCCGGGACATGATTCAACCAGGTAACCCATCTGTCGATGGCCGGCGCGTATTCGGCTCGATAATCCACCCTTTCCGAATCACAGATCCGCGACGATCTGGCCTTTCATTTCACCGGTCATGCGGTTCATGTCGTGCTGATGCACGGAACGACGCACCTGGTCGATTTGAGCTTCGGCGGCGTCCCTGGTTGCCTTGTCGGGCCATTCGGTGATTGCAGCGCTGGTCCGATCGCTGGTGCGAATGACCGTGACGCGGTTCGCACCCAGGTCCTTGAGTGCCGGCAAACGTTTTTCCTCGATTGATCGCAGCGAGACGTCATAGTCGACACCATCGGCGATTTCCCAGGTGGTAATGGTGATGTAGCGCATAGGCTCCTCCGTTTTTTGGCACAAGTTTAGCACAGAATCAGATCCGCTGCTTTTCAGGCACTGGGGCTTGAAAGCGCGCAGTGCAAGGGTCGCTAATAGCTCAAGCCCCTAAATTACTTTTCCCCGCTATTCATGTTTACACAGACCTGCCGCTAAGTTCGCACCCACTATATCTAGTATTTTATCTTTTTTGCCATTCTAGCGCTTGACGGTCGGATACGAGTCGCGCTTTATGTTCATATTGTGACTTTGGTCGCAGCATCGGGGCGGTTCGAATTACCGGTGTTTTTCCATATTTTGTAGCGAATTCTGGTTTGTAGCTAGGCGTTTTTTGCGCGTTTTTTCTGCTTACCGACGGCATAATTGTGCCTTTTACAATTGCGCCAAAAAACACGGTTATTTTCGGCATTAACACAATATTTAGTGTTTACAGCCAGCTTAACCACTATATAAAGTGATTGGCTCGAGAAGCGGATTTGACGCAAAATCGAGATCAAAACACAAAATGCAGGATTTTTGCTTCACCCCGACAAGGGGGTTGGCAATGAGGGGCTTGTTAATTGAGTGAGGGGTGCACTTCTTAAATGGAAGGCGCCGAGGGGATCATCCATCAAGCGTGTCAAGAGGCGCCTTGTGGATAACACAATATGTAGGAAAACTACGTTTTAGATAGGGACGAATATAATGCGCATTGAACGCCAGTTCACTAAGGATGGCCAGTCGGCCTACGCGGATATCGCATTCCGCAAAGCAACCAGCGAAATCAAGAATCCTGATGGTTCTATTGTGTTTCGTTTGGCTGATATCGATGTGCCTAAGCAATTCAGCCAGGTGGCAGCCGATATTCTTGCGCAGAAGTATTTTCGCAAGGCCGGCGTGCCTGCGGCCCTGAAGAAAGTTGAAGAGAATTCCGTACCCTCATTCCTGTGGCGTTCGGTTGCCGATGAAAAAGCATTGGCAAAATTGCCTGAAGACGAGCGCTATGGCCCTGAAACAGATGCGCGCCAGGTTTTCACCCGTCTGGCCGGCACATGGACCTATTGGGGCTGGAAGGGCGGCTATTTTGATTCGGAAGACGACGCCCGCGCCTTCATGGACGAATTGTCTTACATGTTGTGCACGCAGCGCGTGGCACCAAACTCGCCACAATGGTTCAATACCGGCCTGCATTGGGCTTACGGCATTGATGGTCCCAGCCAGGGACACCATTATGTCGACCCGTTCACGCACAAGCTGACAAAGTCAAAGTCATCCTACGAGCATCCGCAGCCGCATGCCTGTTTTATCCAGGGCGTTGAAGACGATCTGGTCAATGATGGCGGCATCATGGATTTGTGGGTGCGTGAAGCACGCCTGTTCAAATATGGTTCGGGCACCGGCTCGAACTTTTCCCATATCCGCGGCGAGAACGAACCGCTTTCCGGTGGCGGCAAGTCATCGGGCCTGATGTCCTTCCTGAAGATCGGCGACCGCGCTGCCGGAGCGATCAAATCAGGTGGCACGACACGGCGTGCAGCCAAGATGGTGGTGGTTGATATCGATCATCCGGATATCGAGGAATATATCGACTGGAAGGTGAATGAGGAGCAGAAGGTTGCTGCGCTGGTCACCGGCTCAAAGATCGTTTCCAAACATTTGAGCCTGATCATGAAAGCGGCGCTGAATTGCGAAGCCGACAATGATGAGTGCTTTGATCCCAACAAGAACCCTGCCCTGAAACGCGAAGTCCGCGCCGCCAAGAAGGCCATGGTGCCTGAAAACTACGTCCAGCGCGTCATCCAGTTCGCCAAGCAGGGTTATACGGACCTGCATTTCAAAACCTATGACACCGATTGGGATTCAGAAGCCTATCTGACGGTCGCCGGCCAGAACTCCAACAATTCGGTCTCGATCAAGGACGAGTTCCTGCGCGCTGTCGAAGACGATGCTGCATGGGAGCTGACTGCCCGCCGCGACGGCTCTGTGGTCAAGTCGCTCAAGGCCAAGGACCTGTGGGACAAGATCGGCTATGCCGCCTGGGCTTCAGCCGATCCGGGCCTGCACTACAACACCACCATGAATGACTGGCACACCTGCCCTGCCGCTGGTCCGATCCGCGCGTCAAACCCGTGTTCGGAATACATGTTCCTTGATGACACGGCCTGTAACCTGGCGTCGATCAACCTGCTGCAGTTCAAGGACGCGGCAACCAAGAACATCAATATCGCCCAATATGAGCACACTGTGCGCCTGTGGACGATTGTGCTGGAAATCTCGGTGATGATGGCGCAGTTCCCGTCCAAGCAGATTGCCGAGTTGTCTTACAAATACCGTACGCTGGGCCTGGGTTATGCCAATATTGGCGGCTTGTTGATGTCATCGGGCATTCCTTATGACTCAGAAGAAGGCCGCGCTATCTGTGGTTCGCTGACCGCGATCATGACCGGTATTGCCTATGCCACATCGGCCGAGATGGCCGGCGAGTTGGGGCCCTTCCCCGGCTACAAGCCGAACGCCAAGAACATGGCACGGGTGATGCGCAACCACCAGCTTGCCGCGCATGGCAAAAAACAAGGCTATGAAAAACTGGCCGTAAACCCGGTACCGCTGGCGCATGACCAGTGCCCGGATCCGGCGTTGCCAAAAGCGGCGATGGCAGCATGGGATCGCGCCATCGAGCTGGGCGAGAAGAACGGCTACCGCAATGCGCAGGCCACGGTGATTGCGCCGACCGGCACGATCGGCCTGGTTATGGATTGCGATACGACCGGTATCGAGCCTGACTTCGCGCTGGTGAAATTCAAGAAGCTGGCCGGTGGCGGTTACTTCAAGATCATCAACCGTGCGGTGCCCGAAGCACTGCGTTCGCTGGGCTATAGCGAAGCGCAAATCGGCGAGATCGAAGCCTATGCGGTGGGTCATGGCAATATGAACCAGGCGCCGGGCATCAATCCGGGCAGC
This sequence comes from Ahrensia sp., assembly GCA_024639025.1. Lineage (GTDB taxonomy): Bacteria > Pseudomonadota > Alphaproteobacteria > Rhizobiales > Rhizobiaceae > Ahrensia. The sequence continues at coordinate 5,800 of JAHEJF010000040.1, forward strand.
CTGAAAGCCAAGGGCTTTACCGACGAAAAGATCGAAACGATCAATGCAGCGCTGAAATCGGCTTTCGACATCAAGTTCGTGTTCAACAAATGGACCGTGGGCGAGGACTTTGCCAAGGAGACGCTGGGTTTCACCGATGAGCAGCTTGATGACATGTCCTTTGACATGCTGGCCGAGCTTGGCTTTGACAAGAAAGAGATCGAAGCGGCCAATATCCACATTTGCGGCGCGATGACACTCGAACAGGCCCCGCATCTGAAAGAAGAGCACTATGCGGTGTTTGATTGTGCCAATCCGTGCGGCAAGATCGGCAAGCGCTATCTGTCGGTTGAAAGCCACATCCGCATGATGGCCGCGGCACAGCCGTTCATCTCGGGCGCGATCTCCAAAACCATCAACATGCCGAATTCGGCCACCGTTGAGGATTGCAAGGACGCCTACCTTCTTTCATGGAAGCTGGCATTGAAAGCCAATGCGCTGTACCGCGATGGCTCCAAGCTCAGCCAGCCGCTCAATGCGTCGCTGATCGAGGATGACGAGGACAGCGAGAACGTTGAAGAGCTGATCGAAGCACCGGCAGCGGCCCGCGCGGTCCAGGTGACCGAGAAAATCGTCGAGAAGATCGTCGAGAAAATCAGCCGCGACCAGGAAAAACTGCCCGGTCGACGCAAGGGCTACACGCAGAAAGCCAAGATTGGCGGCCACACCGTGTTCCTGCGTACCGGCGAATATGATGATGGCCGACTGGGCGAAATCTTCCTTGATATGAACAAGGAAGGCTCCACCTTGCGCGCGCTGATCAACAATTTCGCGATCTCGGTGTCGCTTGGCCTGCAATATGGCGTGCCGCTGGAAGAATATGTCGATGCGTTCGTGTTCACCAAGTTCGAGCCAGCCGGCATGGTGCAAGGCAATGACGCGATCAAGAATGCGACCTCCATTCTCGATTACGTGTTCCGCGAACTGGCCGTGTCCTATCTGGGCCGCCACGATCTGAGCCATGTCGACCAGTCGACCTTCGCCGAAACGCCTTTGGGCAAATCGATCGAAAAAGGCGATGGCGATGCGGTCTCCAAGGGACTGACCCGCGGCCATGCGCTGTCGGTTGTCTCATCGGGCAAGACCGGCGAGCCATCCGGTTCAGGCCAGAACAATGTCTCGGCGATTGCCGGCGGCAACAACGCGCAAGCCGCGCTGGCCAACGCGCCGATCCTGGAACTGCAGGAAGAGGCATCGGCCTTCAAACGCGATTACGCCGAGCGTCATGCGGACTTCCAGGCCGAAGTGCAGGACGAAGTGGTCGAGAAGGTTTCGCCGGAAGACGTGGCCAAGACCAATGCGGACGCCGTGGCCGACGCAACGGAGGCCAAGAAGCTGGAAAACACCCGCCGCGCCAAGTCGATCATGCAGGGCTATACGGGCGACATGTGCTCGGAATGCTCCAACTTCACCATGGTCCGCAACGGCACGTGCCTGAAGTGCGACACTTGCGGGAGTACGAGTGGGTGTAGTTAGGTTGTAGATAGGATGTAAATCAAAGTATTTCTTTGATTTGGGAAAATATTTGAGTACAAATTCCGCGCGGTGAAAGCTGCGCGGAATTTATTTTTTAATTTACAAGTTGTAAATTTTATATTTTCGTACGATATAAAATAGATATAGTAATTAATTTTACTGCGTGCAAGATTAGTATTTGATAAAGTTTGCAAAGTAAATGTAGTGTGCGACAAAATCATCTTTCAGTCTTCAAACCCTGACCTCATTCAAGCCGGCAACCTACGCACCAAGTTCAATGCAGCAGGTGATCTCATCTTGCGCTATTATGTAGATGTCCAACACTTGAAGCTAGATTTGCATAAGGAGCTGAGTGCACCAACACCTTCGATTCTTCAAAAAAAGGTCGATGCACTCATGGCCCAGTGGGATAAAAAATATATCGTGCACGTTAAAAGGCAAAAGGAATCTGCAGGCAAAGAACTCGCCGAGGAATTGACAATCGAGGCCAAGGCGCATCGCGATCGTCTGAGAAGCACACTGCACCAAACACTATCTGTAAATACTGCAGTCGATTGGAACGACCTCAAGGATCATACAAAGTTTAGGCGCTCAAAATATGTCCAACAACCGAAGAAAGAAAGTGTCAGCTCATCAGCGCCTAAACCTGTTCATGTGAACTTGATTCAATCCTTGTTTGGCCTTCGCAAGAGAATTGAACGCGAATACAAGCGAGCATTGGATATGCACAATGTCGAGGTAGCGCGGATCGAAAAGCAAAATTCGGAATCATATGCCGAATGGGTTGAGAGAAGAGACGCATGGAACGCAAAACAGAATGCGATGAAGAAAGTGTTCATCGAAAAGCAAAAAGCAGAAAACGCAAAGGTCGATGAGCTCCAATCTGCGTGGCGTAACGGTCAACCTGAAGCGATAGAGGAACATGCATCTATCGTGTTGGAAACCTCCAAGCATGACGAATTGATTCCTAAGCAATGGGAGGTTCAGTACTTTTCCGAGTCTAAATTGCTCTTAGTGGCGTACCTGCTTCCCACACCCGATAACCTTCCAAGCACCAAAACAGTCCGATTTGTCTCATCTACCGGAGAGTTGAAAGAAACCGGTATCGGAGAGCGCGACAAAAAAAAGCTATACGAAGATCTATGCTACCAAATCTGTCTTCGAACGTTGCACGAATTGTTTGAGGCCGATGACCCAAATAATTTGGAAAGCATAGCATTTAATGGTTGGACTGAATCAATTGACCGAGCCACGGGACTGCAGGTCAATTCGACAATTATTTCGATATTGGTGAAGAAAGAAGAATTTCAATCAATTAATCTTAAGCTTATCGAACCAAAAACCTGCTTTAAATCGCTCAAGGGAGTATCTGCCGCGTCCCTCTTCGGTCTCACCCCGATCGCACCAATTATCGAGTTTGAGAAGACTGATAAACGCTTTATCGATGCTCGATCAGTCCAGGTTTCAGAGGATGGCGAAACAAATCTTGCCGCAATGGACTGGGAGGAGTTCGAGCACCTGGTGCGCGAAGTTTTCGAGAAGGAATTTGCTTCTAGAGGTGGTGAAGTGCGAGTCACCCAATCCAGCAGTGATGGTGGGGTTGACGCTGTTGCATTCGATCCAGATCCGATAAGCGGTGGAAAGATTGTGATTCAGGCAAAGCGGTATACTCGCACTGTTGGTGTAGCAGCAGTTAGAGATCTTTACGGCACCATAATGAACGAAGGAGCGACCAAAGGCATCCTTGTTACCACCTCTGATTACGGCCCCGATGCCCACAGATTTGCTTCTGACAAACCGCTCTTCTTAATGACAGGTGCACATCTTTTGCACCTTCTAGAAAAACACGGCTTCAAAGCAAAAATCGACTTGAAACAAGCCAGAATTGAGTTGGGGCTTCGCGCATAAATGGGTGGAGGCGGGTACATGCGTCTCCCTCCCACTTTCAAGGGGAGGGATTAAGGGTGGGAGTTGGGTTGGTCCACCCATGGACGGAGGCGGTTCCAAAAAGATAAAGACCAAAAAAATCCATCAATCCCGCACCTCACCCAAGCCCGAAACCAATCAAACCAATTGCCCAAACTCCGCTTTCGACCTAGACTCTGTCAGCCTTTGAGGGAATCGCGGCACCCGGACGATCCAGTATTGTCAATGCCCAAATCCGCGGCGACGTTTCAGCCCAAGTCTGAAACGTGCTAACGTGGGAAGTCAGGAGCAAATCATGGAAAATAAAAAGCTGCGAAATA
>JAHEJF010000480.1 GCA_024639025.1 Ahrensia sp.
CATACGGCATGGGATTTGGGCGCCATCCAGGCTGTGATATCTGGCTCACCTGCAGTCTCGTGGCCGGTCACCATGGCGCGCAGCGCAATGCGGCCCGTGGCCGACGGTATCAGTGCATTAGGCACATAGCGGCGAACATTGGACCAAATTCCGTCAGCGCCGATCAGGATTTTTGCCGCCTCGGTTCTTTCCCCGTTGGAGGTTTCGCAAAGTACTTCCACTCCATCCGGATTCTCGGACACCGCTTGTACTTTGCAACCCGTAATAATGTTGATCAGAGCGCTCTTATTGGCGGCTTCCCACAGCAATCCATGCAGATGCGCGCGGTGGATGGCGCCGAACCTCATATCGGATTTGGGATCCCGGTTGACTGGCAAATCGAGCAGTATCTTGCTTTGATGTGCATCACCAAGCTTGATCGATCTGGGCTTGATGGATTTGCGGGTCAGTTCATCATCCAGTCCGAGCTTGTCCAGAACGCGCCAGGCATTGGGGGGCACCTGAATCCCCGCGCCAACTTCCTCAGGAGCCTCGAAAGCCTCAAGAATTTTGACGTGATGATTGCGCTGCGCCAGTGACAGTGCGCAGGTAAGACCGGCAATGCCGGCGCCCGCGATAATGATGGGGTATTCGCTCATGCGGCGAAACTTTGCATAGTCACTCAAGCCGCGCTTTGCGCTGCATCAAATGAACAACCTTCAGGAACAGTTTCTTCGCCGTGCAAGGAGGGGTTGTGGACATAGAGCGTTGAACAATAAGGGCAGACTTTCTCGGAATCATCGCCCATATCCAGAAACACATGAGGGTGATCATAGGGCGGTTCTGCGCCGACGCACATGAACTCTTTGACGCCGATTTCGACGCGCGCATGACCTGCACTGTTATGGAAATGGGGTGTCTTTCCGCCTGCCATGTTCGTTCTCCGATGTTTCAAATTGCTGCATCAAAGCTCTAGCCAATTTGCTCAGAAATTTCTACACACCATTTGCTCTATTTCACGCAATGGAAAGCGAAAACACCAATGCATCACTTCTCCCATGATGGGCTAAGCCTCTCTTATGTCGACGAAGGGCCCGCAGGCGCACCTTCAGTCCTGATGATCCATGGCTTTGCTTCCAACAAGTCCGTCAACTGGATCAATCCAGGTTGGGTGCAGACGCTCACCGATGCAGGATATCGCGCCATTGCCCTCGACAATCGGGGCCATGGCGAAAGTGACAAGCCGCACGATACCGCAGCGTATACGCCAGAAAAAATGGCAGATGACGCGGCAGCATTGCTCAGCCATCTTGAACTCGAAGAGGCGCATGTCATGGGATACTCGATGGGTGCCCGGATTTCAGCATTTCTGGCCCTGCGCAATCCGGACCGGGTACGCTCCCTGATCTTTGGAGGCTTGGGTCTGGGCATGGTAGAAGGGGTCGGAGACTGGGATCCGATTGCCGATGCATTGCTCGCTGATTCTCTGGCCGATGTGACCCACGAACAGGGCAGGGCTTTTCGCTATTTCGCCGATCAAACAAAGAGCGACCGATTGGCACTGGCCGCTTGTATTCAATCTTCGCGGACATTGTTGACGCCCGAGCAGCTGGATGAACTCAAAGCGCCGAGCCTGGTTGCCGTTGGCACCAAGGATGACATTGCCGGTAGCCCGGACGGTCTGGCTGATCTTCTGCCTAATGCATCAGCTTTTCACATTGATCGCCGCGATCACATGCTGGCTGTCGGTGATGCGAGTTTCAAGCGACGCGCATTGGCGTTTTTGGCAGATCAAAATGCTTGAGGTAAGCATCAAAACAATTCGTTGGTTTAAATAACGAAACACATCCACTATATTGGTCCAACATTATTGTGCGCAAATGGCTAGGAAGCCTTGAGAGACACCATGGCTCAATCGATAAAATCATCCTCCGCGACATCGCTCGAAGCGATCGATCCGATTTGGTCGTCAATTCGGCAGGAAGCTGAAGAGGCCATTGGCAATGAAACCCTGCTGGGCGCGTTCATGCATTCTTCGCTGCTCAATCATCAGACATTGGAGCAGGCGGTGGCTCACCGGGTTGCCGAGCGATTGGACCACGCCGACGTGCCTGCCGATTTGATCCGCCATGCATTCGCCGACCTTGCCGAACAGGACAAGGACTTTGGTACGACGATCCGTGTTGATATACAGGCAACCTATGATCGCGATCCGGCCTGTCACCGCTATCTTGAGCCCGTTTTGTATTTCAAGGGCTTTCATGCCATCCAGGCCCACCGTCTGGCACATTGGCTGCACACCCAGGGCAAACGCGATATGGCGCTTTACCTGCAAAGCCGTTCATCATCGGTCTTCCAGACGGACATCAATCCGGCGGCCAAGATCGGGAAGGGCATATTTTTGGATCACGCAACCGGCCTGGTTGTCGGAGAAACCGCAATAATTGGCGATGATGTTTCCATTCTGCATTCCGTGACCCTTGGCGGTACGGGCAAAGAGGGTTCGGAACGTCACCCGAAGATTGGCAATGGCGTGTTGATTGGCGCTGGAGCCAAGATTTTGGGCGATATCAAGATCGGTCATTGCTCAAAG
>JAHEJF010000041.1 GCA_024639025.1 Ahrensia sp.
CGCACGTGGATTCCTTTCTGCAATTGCCAAACCTGACTTTAGCAAGAGCAAGGTAAGTTTTCCTGAATCCACGGGCTAAAATGCAATGCATCCGTGAAAGATGACGTAAAGAAATTCAACGAAGAATTGTCAGAAGTCGTTGATCTTCGGGCTAAAAGAAAACCCGGCTCGTTGGCCGGGTTTTGTCTATTGATCCAGGAAGCTGCGCAGTTTCCTTGAGCGGCTTGGATGTTTCAGCTTGCGAAGCGCTTTGGCTTCAATCTGCCGAATGCGTTCACGCGTCACGCTGAACTGCTGGCCAACTTCTTCAAGCGTGTGATCGGTGTTCATGCCGATACCAAAACGCATCCGCAAGACGCGTTCCTCGCGCGGCGTTAGAGATGCCAAAACGCGGGTTGTGGTTTCACGCAGGTTGGCCTGGATGGCAGCATCGATCGGCAGGACCGCGCCCTTGTCTTCGATGAAATCGCCCAAATGCGAGTCATCTTCGTCGCCAACCGGTGTTTCAAGCGAAATCGGCTCCTTGGCAATTTTCAGCACCTTGCGCACTTTTTCGAGCGGCATAGCAAGTTTCTCGGACAGCTCTTCGGGCGTCGGTTCGCGGCCAATCTCGTGCAGCATTTGCCGGCTGGTGCGAACGATCTTGTTAATGGTTTCAATCATGTGCACGGGAATTCGGATGGTCCGTGCCTGATCGGCGATTGATCGCGTGATCGCCTGCCTGATCCACCAAGTCGCATAGGTGGAGAATTTGTAGCCGCGGCGATACTCGAATTTGTCCACGGCTTTCATCAGGCCGATATTGCCCTCCTGAATGAGGTCAAGGAACTGCAGACCGCGGTTTGTGTATTTCTTCGCTATGGAGATCACCAGTCGCAAATTGGCTTCGACCATTTCCTTCTTGGCGATGCGGGCTTCGCGCTCACCTTTTTGTACCTGATTGACGATGCGGCGGAATTCAGGAATTGAAATGCCAGTCTCTGTAGCAAGCTCCTGAATTTCTGCGCGCAATTCATCGATGGTTTTTGGTTCTTTTTTGGCAAAAGCCTGCCATGCTTTTGCTTCAAGCTTGCTGATGGTTCCAACCCAGTTGGGATCAAGCTCAGAGCCTTGATATTGCTCAAGAAACTTCTCGCGGCTCACACCGTAAGTCTCTGCAAGGCGCAGCAAACGGCCTTCATTTTGAACAAAGCGGCGGTTGATCGCGTAGAGTTGCTCAACCAGTGCGTCGATACGCTGATTGTTCAAAGACAGTGATTTGACGAGCGTGATCAGTTCTTCTTGAAGCTGCTTGTAGCGGCGTTTTTGGCTGCTTGACAGCTCGCCTTCATCGGCAAGCGCGTTCTCTACCTGCTGATCCTGCAATTTACGCAATTTCGCATAGGTGTTGGCGATATTGTCAAATATCTCCATGACCTGTGGGCGCAGTTCACCTTCCATTGCTGCCAGCGACAGGCTGACCTCGTCCTCTTCCTCATCTTCCTCTTCGATCTGTCCCTCTCCGCCGACATTGGTGATGTCATCATCACGGCGGCGCGGTTGACGAAGCAGGCGCTCTTTTTCTTCACGTTCCTTGCGGGCAGCATCAATCTCTTCAGGTGTTGGCACTTTGGGCGTCGCCTTGGCCTCGGGACCGGCATAGGTGGTCTCAAGATCGATGATCTCGCGCAGGAGGATATTTTCCTCGATCAGTTCGTCGCGCCAGATAATGATCGCCTGGAAGGTCAACGGGCTTTCGCACAGCCCCGCGATCATGGTTTCGCGACCAGCCTCTATCCGCTTTGCAATGGCGATCTCGCCCTCTCGCGACAGAAGTTCAACCTGGCCCATCTCGCGCAGATACATGCGCACTGGGTCGTCAGTCCGATCGGTGGGTTCTTTCTTTTTTGCTGTCGCGGCAACAGCGGTACCTGTCGCCGTAGCAAGCTCCTTGGAGCCCTCGCCTTCCGCTTCGACTTCACCATCGTCTTCGACAACGTTGATGCCCATTTCAGACAATGTGGACATCACGTCCTCGATCTTGTCTGGATCGGTTTGCTCAGATGGCAGTACCGAATTGAGTTCATCGACCGTTACAAAGCCGCGTTTCTTTGCGGCGCGGATCATTTTCTTCACGCTGTCAGCGGTCAGGTCCAGAACCGGTCCGTCCGCTCCTGGCGCTTCAGCTTTTGTTTCCGCAGTTGATTTGGTTTTTGTTTTTGTCGCCATGGACGTCATTTCTCCAGCGATGCCCTTCGGTAAGGTATCGCCCTATCTCGCGCTTACAACCAACAATCCGAAACCGAATCGCCCATCTGTGCCACAGGGGCTATCCGATGCGCGTTAAACTTCGATTAACCGTAATGAACGGGTTTCCCCCTAAAACACACCTTTTTAGATAGTGTGCGTCACCGATATTTCCAGACATTGAACTATTATAATGGGTGATTCCTGCCTTTTGCGCTCAGGTCAAGCACTTTGGTAAAAAAACATGCGCCAATTTGGCTGCTTCGACGTGTTTTTTTGCCCTGGAAATCAAAAATTTCTGGATGGCCGGCCGGAGGAAGTTCCGAACCCTTCCATCAAGGCATCCAAACCTTGTGTTCGACGCACCTGAAGCTGGATATCCTGAAAGCGGGCCCAATTTGCCTCCGAGCCGTCCTTGACCAGTGCTTCTTCTGCAGCACGCAGTTCGTTGCTCAATCCCTTTGCGCGCTGATAGAGTTGAATGGCCTGATTATAAGCCGACAGCGCATCGTCATACGCCGCTGACACAGTGAAGACCCAAAGCCTGGCGCGGCTCACGGCCTTGTCAATTTTCTCGATGGTATGCGCATGTGCCTGTAATGCGGGAGATGCGAGCAATTCTTCACGCGTTCGCGCGCTGGTCTGTCCATGCGCCTCGATGATGGCTCCCTGCAAGGCGGCGACCGATTTGTTTTCGAATTCAAGGGCAAAGAACGTATCAAACGATTCGGTCAGCAGATCGGGATGGCAAATAACAGCACTCATCAGGGCAGCTTCGCGGACTGGCAGGTCGGCCGATGTTGCTCCTCCGGATTTCAGAAGCCTTGAATTTGTCAGGCTGCGCGTCATTGCAATTCTAGATTTTGCACCTGCATAGGGTTTGCCGAATCCCGCACTTCCGGCCACACCGGAACCCATTCCGCCGCCACGGGAACTCTTGGGCGCAGTACCGAAGAAGGCGATAATGCGCTCGCGCATCTCTTGGGCATAATGCCGTCGCACGCTTTCATCGCCAATCTGGTTGGTTACTTCGCGCATGGTTTGCTCGAGCTTTGCACGACGCTCGGGCGTGTCGAAAGTATGCCCCCCGGTTTCGCGTAGCCACAACATGTCGGCGGCAGACTTTGCAGTCTTGATGATTTCCTCAAAAGCCCTTGGTCCCGCATCCTTGACCAGATCGTCTGGATCCTTTCCGTCGGGCAGAAGTGCGAAGCGAACCGATTTGCCGGGTTTGAGTTCTGACAGGGCCAGTTCAAGTCCACGAAAAGCGGCACGAAGCCCCGCATCATCACCATCAAAGCACAGCACCGGCTCATCAGTCGCGCGCCAGATTTTTGCAAGCTGGTTTTCGGTGAGCGCGGTTCCCAAAGGTGCAACTGCATTTTGAAATCCGGCCTGGTCGAGCGCGATCACATCCATGTAGCCTTCAACAGCGATCATTGTGCCGCCCTGCTTGGCCTGAACTGATCGCGCGCGCTTGAAATTGTAGAGAATGTCGCCTTTGTGAAAGAGCTCGGTTTCTGGCGAATTGAGATATTTGGCCGGTACATCCGGGCTCATCGCGCGCCCGCCAAATGCAATCACCCTGCCCTGCTGATCCTCGATCGGGAACATTATGCGGTCGCGAAAACGATCGTAGGAGACGGCGATATCGTCACCAAATACGACCATGCCGGTTGCTTCTATCTGTTCCTTGCTTGCGCCCTTTGAAGCGAGAAATTCCTTGACGGCTGACCGATTGTTTGGCGCGTACCCCAACCGAAATTTGGTGATTGTCGCCGCACCCAGCCCGCGATCACGCAAATAGGCTCGTGCACCGGCGCCGTTTTGGAGCTGCAATTGTTCTTCGAAAAACGAAGCAGCCAAATCCATGTATTCATAGAGCGTCTTGCGCTTTTCTTCGCGCTTTTCGGCCTCCGGATCAGGTGCAGGCATGGCGACGCCGGCCATGGACGCGATACGTTCAACCGCTTCGGGAAAATTGACACCTTCCAGTTCAGTCAGAAAGCGGAAGTGATCGCCGGAAACACCGCAACCAAAACAGTAATACCGACCTTTTTTGTCCTCACAGTGGAAACTTGGCGTGTTCTCGCCGTGAAAAGGACAACAAGCCCAGTAGTCACCCCGGTTCGCATTGGTCTTTTTCTTGTCCCAGGAAACATGGCGCTGAATGACATCGGAGATCGGAACACGATCCCTAATTTCATCCAGAAAGGATTGGCCAAAGCGCATGTTTTGTTTCCGTCAATTATTGGGCCAGCTTGTTGTAACCCCAAAATGAACTATGCGGCACGCAATATTAGCGCGCCGCACAGCAAAATCTGAAACTGTGGATAAACCCGGCCCGTATGGCAGGGCAAAAGCCTAGCGAAGCATGCCTTTGACAATGCTGGATGCCTTGGAAAAATCCATTTGACCGGCATATTCCTGCTTGAGCGCGTTCATGCATTTACCCATGTCGCGAAGGCCTTCTGCGCCTGTTGTTTCAACGATCTTCGCACAGGCCGCTTTAACACCGTCCTCGCCCAGTTGCTCGGGCAGGAATTCCTCAATGACTTTGCTTTCATTGCGTTCCTGCTCGGCCAACTCAAGACGTCCACCCTCTTCGTAGATGGCAGCCGATTCGCGACGCTGTTTGATCATTTTGCTCAGAATTTCAGTGATTTCACTGTCTGACACCGGATCTTTACCCGCGCCGCGGGCAGCGATGTCGCGATCCTTCACGGCTGCGCTGATAAGGCGCAAAGTGCAGACCCGCGTTTTATCCTGTGATTTCTGAGCTTCTTTAAGTGCAATTTGCAATTGTTCGCGCATGCATAAAACCCTATTTTCGTTCGGGAAACATAATGTGCCTGCTTTTCTAAGGCAAGCGGTTCTTGGTCGCGTAAGCTGTTGTAATTCAAGCAATTTAAATATGTGATCAGAATAAATTTGTGGTTTACGTTGCGTTATCTTCATTTTGCCGACCAGTTGACAAAACCGCCATTTCACCCACATCCAACCATATCATTGCTGTTGCGTTCGAACCCAATATGGTGTTTGGACCTCAAAGCTTCAATATCAAACCTATGTCACACTCAAGGGTCAGTTATGCCAATTTCGCATGAGATAGCCACAACAAACACGCCTGCACCCTGGGCGGTTGAAAAACCCACGGCCTTGCTGGTTTTAGCCGATGGAGTTGTGCTTGAAGGTCGCGGGTTTGGTGCGACAGGCGCAATCGAGGCTGAGGTTTGTTTTAACACTGCGCTGACCGGCTATCAGGAGATTTTGACCGATCCCTCATACAAGGGTCAGATCGTTACATTTACGTTTCCCCATATCGGTAATGTCGGAACCAATGGCGAGGATATAGAGGACCTGACCCCTGCCAATCGTGCCGGTGCCGTCGGCGCCATATTCAAGGCAGATATCACCAGTCCATCCAATTACCGCAATGCAGAGCATCTGGACGATTGGTTAAAAGCGCGCGGTATTGTGGCCATGGCCGGCATCGATACACGGGCACTTACAGCTCATATTCGCGAAAATGGCGTCCCCAATGCCGTAATCGCTCACAATGAAGACGGCGAATTTGATATTCCTGCTCTTAAGGCACGCGCAGCGCAGTGGTCCGGCCTCGTGGATTTGGACCTCGCCAAAGACGTAACCATAAGCGAAACCGGCAATTGGACACAGGTTCCATGGGTTTGGAATGAAGGACATGCTGAGACAGCAAAGTCAGATGTGCATATTGTAGCGCTTGATTTTGGCGTGAAGCGCAACATTCTGCGACTGATCGCCGGCCTGGGCGCCAAGATCACAATTGTTCCGGCCACATCGAGCGCGGAGGAGGTATTGGCGCACAAGCCTGACGGGATATTCCTGTCCAATGGACCAGGCGATCCTGCAGCCACCGGGCAATATGCAGTACCAACCATCAAAGCGCTGATCGAAACCGGCATTCCGATGTTCGGCATTTGCCTGGGCCACCAGATGCTTGCGCTTGCCCTTGGCGGCAGCACAATCAAGATGCACCAGGGTCATCATGGCGCGAATCATCCGGTCAAGGATCACACGACCGAGAAAGTGGAAATTGTCTCGATGAACCATGGTTTTGCGGTTGATTCTGCTTCTCTTCCCGACGGTGTAGCGCAAACCCATGTCAGCCTATTTGACGGCACGAATTGTGGTCTGGCCGTGGATGGAAAGCCAGTATTTTCAGTCCAGCATCACCCGGAAGCCTCGCCCGGCCCGCAAGATAGCCATTATTTGTTCCGGCGCTTTTTCAATCTGATCCGTGAGAAGCAGGGACTGGAACCGCTGGATGAGAGCAAATAGGCCCGCCAGGTCCCCAATCGAAGAATGGGCTTTTTTTACGCGCGCATTGCGTTAGTCTTGCACCATGGAATGGAATTTTCAGTCCGCTATCGCATGGACAATCGGCGTTCTTGAACAGTCCGTAAGCTATCTCGGACGCCCCTGGTCCGCATACCAGTTGGGCATTATTGTCATCTGCTTTGGCGTTGCCTGGTTTCTTTCCACCAAGCTTGAACCTGTCTTGGAGGCGCGTGCCCGCACCATCAAGGGCAATCCGGGACTGCTTCGCGTCATTGTCGCCTTCATGCGGCGGCTTGAATGGGTTTTCTTCCTGATATTGCTGTATATCAGCCGCGAAGTCGTGCTGCTCTACACTTGGCCCAGCAGGACTTTCATCATCACGCTTGCGCTCATATTGGGGGCTGCATGGCTTGCAATGGCGGTGCTGACGCGGGTTATCCAAAACAAGACCATCGCACGCATTATCGCGATTGCAGGTTTTGCCTATATCGCACTTGGCGTGCTGGATATCCGCGAGCCCGTCACCCAAGTGCTCGACGATGCGGCAATCAATCTGGGTGATTTCAAACTCTCTGTCCTTTTTGTCATTCGCATTGTGTTTCTCACAGGGCTGTTTCTCTGGGTCGCCAATTTGCTGGGCACCTTTTTGGACAACCGCATCCACGCAATCGAAGACCTCTCTCCGTCGTTCAAGGTGCTCTCCGGAAAGATTACCAAGGTTGGCCTGATTGTCATGGCGCTGGTGATGGCACTCACTGCTGCCGGCCTGAACCTTACCTCGCTGACCATCTTTTCTGGTGCCGTCGGTATCGGGCTCGGATTTGGCCTGCAGAAAGTGGTCTCCAACTTCATCTCCGGCGTGATTATACTTGTCGACAAGTCGATCAAACCAGGTGATACGATCGAACTAGGAGACACCTTTGGCTGGATCAGGGAATTGCGTGCCCGGTTTGTATCTGTGATTACGCGGGACGGTCGCGAATATCTGATCCCGAACGAAGATTTCATCACGCAGCAGGTCGTCAACTGGTCATTTTCAAACAAGCTGGTTCGCCTGGATGTCGATTTTGGCGTTTCCTATGACAGCGATCCGCATGAAGTCATGCGGATAGCGATACACGCCGCCAAGGACATTCCACGCGTGCTTGACAGCAAAACACCGGTTTGCTGGATGACAGCGTTCGGCGCGTCTTCATTGGATTTCAAGTTGCGTTTCTGGATCGCAGACCCGCAGGTTGGCCTGACCAATATCAGGGGTCAGGTGCTGCTGGCGCTTTGGGATGCGTTCGCCGAAGCAGACATTAACATCCCCTTCCCGCATCGTGAGCTGATCATGAAAACGCCGGTAGAAGTCAAGAACGTCAAAGACTGACGTCTAGACATCGCCACTGAATGTGTCGCAATCGTCCAGTTTTCCCGATTGAAATCCGCGATAGAACCAATTGCGACGCTGCTCTGCCGTCCCATGATTAAAGCTTTCGGGAACGATATAACCTTGCGTGCGTTTCTGAATGGTATCATCGCCGATCTGGGTTGCAGCGTTGAGCGCTTCTTCAATATCGCCCTCTTCAAGCAACCCCTTTTGCTCGGTGTAGTATCCCCAGACACCGGCAAAGCAGTCTGCCTGCAACTCTACCCGCACGGACATGGCGTTGGCTTCGGCAGCACTCATGCGGCGGCGCATCTGGTTGAATTTGGGCAGAACGCCAATAATGTTCTGAACGTGATGGCCGACCTCATGGGCCAAAACATAGGCCTGCGCAAAATCGCCGCTGGCGCCGAACCGGCGCGCCAATTGGTCATAAAAGCTCAAATCAATATAGATCTTGCTGTCCGCCGGACAATAAAACGGCCCTGAAGCCGAGGTGGCGCTTCCACAAGCCGAGCGAACGGCGTCCGAAAAGAGCACCAATGTGGGTTTGGAGTATTGAGTCCCGCTGGACTGAAATATGCCACTCCAGACATCTTCAGTTTCCGCAAGCACGATCGCCGTGAACTCCGCCTGCTTATCGTTGGGCGCTGACTTGGGTACCTGACTTGTCTGTGGCTGGGACTGAGGGATCATCTGATCAAACGGGTTAGCGCCGTCCGTTCCTCCTGCCAGGATTTGCAGGGGGTCAATACCGCAGGAGCGAAGCACGAAAAACAGCACAATCATGATGATAATGGTCGAGAATCCGCCACTGGATGAACGAATCGTGCGACCCGATGATGGAATACGTACCCGTCTTTGTCCCCGACCAAAACCTGTGCGTGAAGATGTCCGTCTCGAACGCATATCTTGGATATTGGTGCTCTTGCGGCGGCCCTCCAGGCGCATCATGCTCTCCCGTTTGCATCGATCTGACATCGTTTTTGCAGCAAAAGGGCTGTGTGTTCAACTGTTCTTCGGTGTGTGATTTGATAAGATGCCTTGGGGTTGGTTTTTCAACAGAATGGAGTGCAACAATGCAGATCACACGATTTACAGCCCCGCTTTACACCGCAGATATCGGACGTGTTGAGAACAACCGACCAATCCGTGTGATCATCCGGGATTTCGAATACGGCATCGAAAGCGAAAATGATACTGATCGTGTCTGTGTTCCGTCGGGCTATTGTTCCGATGGCACCAGTGTTCCGATCTTCCTGCGGGGGATTTTTCCAGTATGGGGGAAGTATGCCCAAGCCGCGATTGTGCATGATCTTCTGTACGCAACCAATTCTCTCAATCGAAAAGAGGCCGATGAGATCTTCAGGGATGCCATTCTTGTTTTGGGCCGGGATATCGAATCCGATGTCCCGACAATCGGCTGCAGGTTTCTTGCAACGTTGGCCTATTGGGCGGTTCGGCTGTTTGGCAACAGGCCTTTCCTGGCCGGGCCTTCGGAATATCCCCTTCTGGCTGCGCGGGCCAAGGCGCGAGCAGACGAAAAAGACGAAGAGCTGGCGCCAAAAATTCTCCTGACGGTAC
>JAHEJF010000481.1 GCA_024639025.1 Ahrensia sp.
CGCCATAGGGAAATTCCTCTTCCGCTGGGTCGGCGATTTCAACAAGGTGCATGCGCGCACCCTGGCTGGCCAGCTGATCGACCAAGGCAAGCGTTTCGTCGACATCGCTCAAAAAATCACTGATGAATACGCAATCGCTGTGCCGTTGTATAACGTGCAGCAGCGGCGTTTCAGGGGTGTTTTCGCCCTGTGTTGCAAAAGCAGTGGCCAGGCGCTCGGCACCATTGCGGCGGGCCGCAGGCTTTAACAGGCCCGGATAGCCGACACGCTCTCCGCCCCGTGAGAACAGCTCTGCGAGCGCAAATGTGATGACCAGTGCCCGCGATTGCTTTGAAACACCAGCTTGGGCCGATTTGAACAACATGGATGGGCTTTCATCCGTCCAAAGCCAAATAGTGTGGGCGGCTTCCCATTCCAGATCCCGCACATAGGTTTGATCGTCGCGCGCAGAACGACGCCAGTCGATCCGAGCCAGGGTTTCTCCATGCGCATAGGGGCGGTATTGCCAGAACGTTTCGCCGATACCCCGCTTTTTGCGCCCGTGCCATCCCGCCATCACCGTATTGGTGATACGGCGCGCTTCCACCAGCAATTCGGGCACAAGAGCCGCACGTTGACGGGCGCGCTGCAATGCGTCCTGAGTGCTTACCGGTTGCGTGGATTGGCCAAGGGGCGCCATGATGAAGTTGAACTCCTAATCCAGCGCAGATACGAGATCTTTGATCACGCTTTGAACGGTCATGCCTTCGGCGCGGGCAGCAAATGTCAACGCCATGCGATGCTGCAAAACGGGTTCGGCCAGCGCCGCTACGTCGTCGATTGAGGGCGCAAAGCGGCCGTCATAGAGTGCGCGGGCGCGGGCGCAGAGCATCAGGGATTGACTGGCGCGTGGTCCCGGACCCCAGGAGATGTGTTTGTCGGTGGTCTCATATCCGTGCCCGGGACGTGCGGACCGCACGAGCTGCAAAATGGTGTCGACCACGCTTTCAGGTACGGGCATTTGCCGCACAAGCTGCTGCAATGCCTGCAATTTTTCTGCATTGATCACCGCTGAGGCAGACTGTTCGTTTGTTCCGGTGGTTTCCAGCAGGATTTGACGCTCTGCTTCCATTTCGGGGTAGTGAATGTCCACCTGCAGCAAGAATCGATCCAGTTGCGCTTCTGGCAGGGGATAGGTGCCCTCTTGCTCAAGCGGATTCTGGGTGGCGAGAACATGAAACGGTGCGGGCAGATCGTAGTGATGGCCCGCAACGGTGACATGATACTCCTGCATGGATTGCAACAATGCTGACTGTGTGCGTGGACTGGCGCGGTTGATCTCGTCCGCCATCAGAAGCTGGGCAAAAATGGGCCCTTTGACGAAGCGGAATGCGCGCTTGCCCTTTGCGTCCTCTTCCAGAACTTCGGAACCCAGAATATCAGCCGGCATCAGGTCTGGCGTGAACTGCACGCGCCCCGCGCTCAGCCCCAAAACGGTGCCCAAAGTGTCAACCAGCTTGGTTTTTGCAAGGCCGGGAACGCCAACCAGCAGTGCATGACCCCCGGAGAGGATGGCCGTGATCGCGCTTTCGACCACTTGTTCCTGACCAAAGATCACCTTGCCGATTTCGGATTTGATCTGACTAATGTCGTCCAACGCGGCTTCGGCCTGCGCAATGACTTTCTTTTCATCCGCCTTGCTGGTCTGGTGTACGCTCATTTGGCTTCATCTCCTGCTTTGACGGTACTATTGTTAAAGTAAATCAGATTAGGGTGCTGACAAGGTATGCTGGTGTGACTATTTCGTGATGTATGACTTATTCGCAGCTTTTTGTGGCGGTTTAGCGATTTATGGTGGAGCGATGATGGCAGAACATGGCAATGGCAAGGCACAGACCACACCGATGAGCTTGAACAGCTTGCAGGAGATGATCAACCGTGCGCCCGGCGCCGGGCGCAGCCTGCCGCCCGTTGAGAAATGGAACCCACCATTTTGTGGCGATCTCGACATGGAGATCAGGGCTGACGGCACCTGGTTTTACATGGGCACGCCGATTGGAAGACCTGAACTGGTCCGGCTGTTCGCATCGGTGCTGCGCAAGGACGAGGACGGCAAGACCTATCTGGTCACACCGGTTGAGAAAGTCGGTATCCGGGTGGTTGATGCGCCGCTTTTGGCAGTGGAAATGAATGTTTCGGGAGATGGTAGCGAACAAGTTTTGACTTTTCGAACGCTGACCGACGATATTTTGGAAGCGGGGCCGGAACATGCGCTGCGTTTTGAAATTGAAGAGACCAATTTCGGTCTCAAGCCTTATTTGCATGCCCGCGGTAGGCTGGAGGCACTGGTCGCTCGACCGATCATGTATGACATTGTTGAATTGGGCGAGCATATCGAGATCGATGGTGTGTCGATGTTTGCAGTGCGGTCGGGTGGCGTCATTTTTCCCATCATGCCGTCCGCTGACTTGGAGAAGGCCACCACGTGACCGGCGCCAGATTTACGTTGGATGAATTTCGTCATCGTGCGTGGCAAACGCAAGGTGATGTGCCACAGGTTGAAACCGGCGATTTTCAGTTCAATCCGGAT
>JAHEJF010000482.1 GCA_024639025.1 Ahrensia sp.
ATACCGAAGCGCGGACTCTATCCACAACCGCAAGAAATCACGTATTGACAGAATCAGTTTTTCATTGCAGCTACGGGCCGCCTGGGATCTTGGGGTATTTTCAACCACAACTTAAAGCTGATAAATTCAGTGCTCGCACAACGCTGGGAAGCAGGCGGTGGTTCGGCTGAACTTCAACATATATGAGTGACGTCTTTGAAAAACGGGTCGCCTGGCACATCGAAACGACCTAGAGATAAATAGTTATCGCAAAGATTATCAAGATATTGTTATAAAACAGATTTTGCAAATCCAGAACTCTGATCTTGAAATTCGGGCACCGGTGCAATCTGGCCTTGTGGCAATCCGGTTCGGTCAGAGATCACTCAATTCCCCTCTTCAAGAAACTCGGATAAGTCACGTTGTAACGGATGTAGATTGATATTGAATAGTACAACTATGAGTTGATTATCTTGAACCGCACATGTGTTTCGAATCATCATACCAGCGCCTCAATTTGACTTGATTCGGGACCCAGTTGCGCAATTTGCGCAAAATTCGGCGCCATTTTTTTGATCTTCAGCATGATGAAGTGATTCAAAACTATCACGCTTGCGAAGAAATTCCCGGAAAGTATTGAATCAAATATAGATTATGTCATCGCCTGGCAGCGGATTTCGGCTCAAATTGCCGCCAGGTCCAACACCTTCTTCATCGCCAGAAGATTGCCCTGATGCGTTACCGCCCTTTTGCGATTGCCGCCCATCCAGGTCGGCTTCTGATTGCCGCTCATTTGAGAAGAGGTTTTGGCTCGTACCATTTGCATCACTTGTCAGGCGGCTCAAATTGCCTTGCGTTAACGTAACATCACCATCTGCTGTGCCAAGCGCACGCATCGCCGTTTTCAAACTGTCCAAATCGCTTTTGATGATCTCCAGCGTGTCGGGCGCCTCAACGGTGAGCTTGATTTTCACCAGATCGCCCTCGCGGCGGATTTCAGCTTGAACCCGGCCCAATCCAACGGGATGCAGCTGCAGCGTTAAAACGCTGGTCGTCATGTTGACTGAAACAGTCCGGTCAACGGCAATCGCGGGTCGCAGTTCCATTGTCAGCAATTCGGTGTTCAGGTGCCGGGCAAGTTGTGCGCTGATATCCTTTGCCATACTTGTGCCTGTAGTAGGGCCAGACGTAATGCTTTGTGACACGTTTTGCGAGGCAGCGTTGTTTGACTGAATCGAGCCAACGTTTTCTCGTCCAGAGTAAACATTATCCGTGCGAGCCGAATATTGCTCCCGCTTCAATGTGTTCGAACCGTCAAACGCCGAACGCTCGCTGCCAGCAGTTTGCTCAACCGGTGAAATTCTCGATTCAGACACTTGTATATTGCTTTGGTCAGCGGATGGATTGACACCGGTAGTGGCAATTCGATTGGCATTCCCGGCTTTGGCCTGGGCTGGCATGCTCCTTTGCGATGCACCAGGATCGGAACGTACGCCGACTTGTGCGGCAATAGCAGCGCTAACATCGGTACGCAGCACGGACGTTACCTTGTCCATTTGTTTGTCGACTTGGGCAACAAGCTGCATCATCTCCGCTGCAGCAGATTTAGGACCAGTTTCCACGGCTTCAGCCACAGCCGATTGAACCCCTTGCTGCTGAGCTTTAAGGTCGTGCGTGAGCGCCTCGATTCTGTTGGCAACATCTATTTGTGCCACAGCAGGCGTCGGCACCTTCGCTGCGCCTGCATTGTAGTCATCCCATTTGAGCTCCTGGGAATCGGCAATATCAGCGCCCTGAGAAAGCGCGTCGCCCGCGGCAACTTCTTGAATTTGTGCCAAATTATCCCGGCCAAGCGTAAGCAACTCGAGCACAATCGCGTCCAGGCCGTCATGTTCAGCCTTGGACTTATCGATCACCATTTCAGACCCGTCTGCTGTGGGTTGTCCCATGTCCGATGCGGCCACAGCCTCATTTGGACCTGTTTGATCGGTCTGGATTGCCCCTTGCTCGAGATCAACGCCGGGTAGCTGCTGCAACTCGGCGCCCTCCAGTTTCATCTCGGCGACCTTGGTAATGAGCGATTCCAAACGAGCCAATGGTTCACTGAAACCGCTACTACCCTCGTTTTTGCCCAATGAGTGTTGAGGGCGTTTCTCAAGTCGCTGCAGCGCAGAGAAGAACTCTTTTCTCTTTTCGCTTGTGTCGTCCATGAAATCTGCAATGGCCGACAACGCGCCACTTTGAGCACCTCTGTCCTGGCCTGCTGTTTGCAACATCATATTGGCGGGAATTTTCATTCTATCGTCTCCAGCAGCGCATCAACGCCTTCTATCTTTCCACGCAATTCTTCCATGAACACATCCAGCTTTTCGGATCGCTCAGAGATGTCCGCTTCAGCTTTCATTGCATTGCTCTTTGTGGGCGAAGCGGGCTTCGCGGACATGGATTCTGGGGTTTCAACATTTGCCACCTGATCTTGTTGCGGTTGGCTTTGCTGCAAGATCGACTGCAATGCCTGAATGGTGATTTTTCTCACCGTTCGGTTTTCAGGTTTCAGATCTGTGGGAAGGATCATCTGCAGTTCCGA